>JBBIUO010000044.1:0-16507 GCA_037440205.1 Chloroflexota bacterium | reverse complement strand
CGTCCCATTCATCCTTCATCCTTCATCCCTCATCCTTCATCCCTACTCATACATCGCCTTGATCTGATCCCCGGTCATGCCCTCCACAATGGGCGGATCGCTTTGCTCGACGAGATGGGTCTTGCCGTGAAAATCGATCATGTGACCGGACTTGGCGGCCTTGGTCTCGAGATAAAAACGATTGTGCTCGTTGCTCGGCAAAATGTGCGGCACGCGCTCGTTGACCTTGACGCCGTGCTGTTCAAGTTGGGCGATCTTCTTCGGGTTGTTGGTCATCAGGCGGATGGATTTCACCTTGAGCGAATGAAGCATGTGCGCGGCGACGGCGTAATCGCGTTCATCGTCACGGAAGCCCAGCGCGAGATTCGCTTCGACAGTGTCGAGTCCCTGATCTTGCAAACTGTAGGCGCGGATCTTGTTCGTGAGGCCGATGCCGCGCCCCTCCTGGCGAAGGTACAGCACAATGCCCTTGTACATTTCGCCGATCTTCTTCAACGCGGCTTCGAGTTGATCGCGACAGTCACAGCGCAGAGAGCCGATCACATCGCCGGTCAGGCACTCGGAATGCAAACGCACCGGCACATCCTCCGCGCCGAGCACCTCGCCCTTGATGATGGCAACGTGTTCCTTGTCATCGCGGTTGTTCGAAAACGCAACGATGTGAAAATCGCCAAAGCGCGAAGGCAGTTCGGCAATCGCCTCGATGTGTACGCAGATTTTATCCACCCCATAACCTTCACATTCATGACAGCAGTCTTCATCCATCAAAATCTGGATTTGTTCATGTGTAATTGTAGTCATTCTTTCCTCCATAGGTCATGCTTGAAGCATGACCTACTGAATCTTATATCTCAGGAGTACCCCGCCATCCTCCCATGTTTCAACATCCATTAATTTCAATTCAATCGCCGCATCGCGCGGCAGGCCGAGACCGTCGGCAGGTGTGGGCGCGTTTGCGCCGCCGAAGATCATCGGCGCAACGTACATCATCAATTCATCCACAAGACCCAGGCGCAGTAATTCAAAGTTCAATGTCCCGCCGCCTTCCACCATCAAATGATCCACGCCGATTTTTTTCAGCGTTTGCATCATCGAAATCAAGTCAACGCGCGGCGCGTCATGCACAAAAACTTCAACCTCGTGAGCGCGCAGGGCTTCAAGTTTTTCTTTAGATGTTCGATTTGTCGTGAATATTACCTTGCGTGCAGGCCCCGCTTCGATGAAATCAGACTCAAGCGGGATGTCTGCGACCGTTGCCGCTCCCACCTTGATCGGGTTTGGACTCAACCCGCGCTGGATTCTCCCCTCGCGCAACGCTTCGCTCTTAACTGTGAGTTTGGGTTGCTCTTCGAGAAGCGTCTTCCCCCCGACAAGGATTCCATCCACCGAGGCGCGCAGTTCATCCACGCGCTCCTTGTCGCGTTTGGATGAGATCGCAGACCCCGTTCTTTCGACAGTATCTATCTTTCCATCCGCCGTCATGGCGACGTTGATGAAGGTGAAGGGGCGATTCATGGCTTCATCAATACGAACCCGCGAAATACGCCGCGATCAAATCGCTGATGTCTGCTCCGGTGTTGGCGCGCACCGAGGCGAAGAAATCGCCCGCAGTCACATGCCCGCGCGAATGAAGCGAGGCGTAATCCTTCAAAAAACGGAAGAAGTCGTCGTCCCCCATTCGCGCGCGCAGGTCTTCAAAAAAATGCGCGCCGTTCAAATACACGGCATTGACATACGGGCGCAGGGCGCTGAAATTGTAAATGGGCGAATCCACGTAACCGCCCGGCCCAAAATAATCCACACGGAACTGCCACCACCAATCGCCGTAACGCGGATAGTTATATTCGTAAAAGATGCGTTCGCTGTAAACCGACATGGCCTCGTCCAGCCACGGCTCCGTCGCCTGGTCGCTCCCCACCAAACCGTACCACCACTGATGCGCGATCTCATGCACGCCGATGGTCGTCAAATTATTTTTTGCGCCGCCGCCATACTCGCCGTAAAAATCCGACGACAGAAAAATCAGCCCGTCGCATTCCTGCCCGTCGTGAATATCCGCCTGCACCACTGCCAGGGTCTGATACGGGTACGGCGCGAATTTCACATCGAAGAGACTGACCGCCTGCACCGCCGCGTAAAGGATTCCCTCCGCCGCCGCGCCGTAGCCATTGAAATAATACGAGCGGATCACCACCGACCCGACGGCTGATTCAGTCACGAGAAATTCATTGCTCGCCGACAGTGTGAATGAACGCGCACCGTAAAGACGGTAACGAGTCCATTCGCCGTTTGGCTCCGAGGGCGCGCTGGCTGCGATGATCACATCTGCATCCGTTTTGATGTTCAACTCGATATCCGAGGAATCGTAAACGAGATGCTCGCCAAACGGCATGGGGTCATGCAAAATCCAGCCGTAGTCGTACGGCACAATAAAGGGATACCAATCCACGAGGTTGATCTGGTTGAAGTCATAGCCAAACAGCCCCGACCCTTTTGCAGGAATGTTGAGTCGGAAGTTGAGAGTCAGCGTGGTGGCTGATCCTGCCTGTAGAAACTGAAGCAGGTTCACGGTCAGGGATTGACCGCTGAGCGTGTACGAAGTCAAAGCCACAGAGTCCTGCGAAATCGAATTCAGGACAAATGCGCTCCCATACAAATTCGGCTGAACCGATAACACGATGTTCGATAATGCTTCATTCGTGTCGTTGTAATAGCGGATGGTTTCATCCACGTCCATTGTGCGCGCCCGGAAATCGAGCGTGGCATACAGAATGTAATTGGTGCGCGAAGGCTCGGAAGGCGGCGCAGATGTGGTTGCCGGGGGAATCGGGTTTGTGGGCGGCGATTGTGTCTGCGTGGGAATCTGTGTCGCGGCGCGCGTGGCGGTTGGCGCCGGGGTGGAGGTCATGGTCAGGGTTGCCGGCACAAACGGCGAGAGTGTGAACGTTGGAGTGTTTGTGTTCGCTTGACCTGATGGCTGAAAGGGGGTCGGCGTGGGAGATGAGTTTGGATCCTGTGTAACCAGAATGAACGGCGCAAAAACCTGCGGCGTGGGAGACGGCGTGGGCGAAGCGCAGGATGCAAGAAATGCAATGAGCAATACGCAAAACGCAATCCGTGTTCCATGTTTTGCGTTGCGTGTACCGTGAATTCGAGTGTTGTTCATCAATAGATATTCTGGAAGTATTGGCGCACGATATCGGAAGTGTCGGTGCGGGTGTGTTCGTCGAGAATGCGGAAGAAATCGCTGGTGGTTGAAATTTTGCCGCGTTCCTGCGCGAGATAATCCTGAATGAAGGCGAAGAAGGCGTCGTCGCCGATGCGGGCGCGGAGTTCTTCGAGAAAGTGCGCGCCCTGAAAATATGCCGCGTTGGTATAGGGGCGGAATCCCTGCCCGTCGTAGATGGGAATATCCACGAAGCCCTGCGGGTTGTAAAAATCAATTCGATATGCCCACCACCAACTGACAAGGTCGGGATGCAATGTCTCGTAATAGACACGCTCTGAATAGGTGGCGAGCGCTTCATCGAGCCAGGGCTGACTGGCCTGATCGTTCCCAACCTGCTCGAACCACCATTGATGCGAAGTTTCATGCACGGCGACGAAGATCAAATAATTGGCGGGCGTTTCATCATACAGGCTGTAGAAATCGCGGGAGAGGTAGAAGAACGCGGAGTATTCCATGCCATCGTTGAAGTCGCCCATCACCAGTGAAAGCGTCTTGTGCGGATACGGCCCATATCGCTCGCTGTAGACTTGCAGGGCTTCGGCGCTGGCTGAAAGGGCGGCGCGGCCCGGCACCTGGTTAATGGGAAAATAATAACTTGAAACGGCGACGTCACCCTGTTGCAATGTCGAAACCTGAAATTCGGGGCTGGCCGCGAGCGCAAACGTCCGCGCGGCGGTGATGGCGTAATGGGTGAAATCCGCCTGGGGTTCGGCAACCCCGCTCGCGGCAACGATAGGCGCGTTCGCCGGATCTGTGAATTTGAGATTCACTTCGTAATCCGCCGCATCATAGACGAGATGTTCGCCGTAATACCAGGGTTCGTGCAAAACCCAGTCGCCGTTGATGAAAGGCACGACGAATGGATACCAGTTCGTCAGATTCAACTGCCGTTTGGTGTATCCGTAAATCCGCGGGCGGGAGACATTCGGGTCTTCCTGCTCGGCAAAGGGAAGGGTCAATGTAAATTGAACGTTGATGGTCAGCACTTCCTCGGGCTTGAAGAAGGAGGACAATGCGATATCCAGCCGCTGGCCGGTGAGGGTGTACGTGATGATCGGCGTGCCGTTAATTGAAAGGCCGGTCAGGTTGAAACTTCCCTCCCATAGATTCGGCTCCACCGCCATGACAATGGCATTGAGTTGTCCGCCGGTATGATTGGGATAAAAGATCGTTTCATCCACCGTGACGAAATGCCTGTCATAGTCAATGGTGGTGTTCAGGATGTATCTCGCGCGCTCCGGCGCGGGGACGGGCGTTGGGGTCAGCGTTTGCGTGGGAATGGGGGTCGGCGAGGAAAGAACGATGGGGATTTGGGTGAATGTTGGGTTTGAGGTGGCTGTCGGGTCGGGAATGAAGGAAGGGGATGAACAGGCCGAAAGAAGAAAAGCAAATAATAAAATTGTCGTGAGGATGGACGCGGTTCTGTTTTGCATGGGCGCTATTGTAACAAAAAACCTCCCGTCGAATTCAACGGGAGGGATTGGGCTTTGGGTCGCCGATGGATCAACCTTCCAACTTTTTCTTGAGCGCGGCAAGCGCGGCGTCATAACCTGCAACCATCTGCTTCTTCATCATGTCTTCCATGCCGGGCATGCTGGGCATTCCGGGAGGCATCAACACCGCCTCGGTCTGCATGGTGACTTTGGTGCCACTGCCATCGGGTTCGAGGATGTAGGTGCTGGTCACATCCGAGGCGGGCGGGGCGGCGAAGGTCTTGGTGCCGAATTTTTTGTTCGCTTCGTACGCGACGACCTGTGAAGTGATCTCGTTGACAGCTCCCAGCGTGGATTTGATCTTGGTCTTGATCTTCGTGCCGAGTTTGATCGGGCCATCCGCCTCGATGCCGACGACGTATTCGTTCTTCAGGCTATCGAGACTGGAGACGTAGGAAAAGATTTTTTCCGGCGAAGCATTGATCTTGATGGAAGTTTCAATAAGGGCCATGGCTTTTTTCTCCTTTGGGTTTTTGAGTCGGTGATTTTCATTATATGGACTTCATCCGCTTCCACAAGAACCCAAGCAGGAATAGCAGGGTGGCCGTTAGTACTATGGCGGACCCTGACACGATATTGAAGTAATAACTCAAGTACAAACCGATGATGGACGACAATGCGCCAATCAATGCAGAGACCAGCATCATCGGCAGTAAACGACGGGTGAGCAGATACGCCGTCGCAGCGGGAGTGACCAGCATGGCAGCAGCGAGACTGACGCCCACCGTTTGAAGCGAGACCACCACGGTCAATGCCAGAAGAACGAGCATGAGATTACGCAACAATTCGGCGGGCAAACGCAGGGTGGCGGCAAGGACGGGGTCGAATGAGATGACGAGGAACGGCTTGAAAAGCAATGCCACGATAAGCAGGATGACAAAACTCAAGCCGCCGATCAACCGAAGATCGGACGGGCTTACTCCAAGCACGTTGCCAAAGAGAATGTGAGACAAATCCACTGCGTAGGTTTGCATGGTGCTGATGAGCGCCACGCCCAGCGAAAGCGCCGCCGCAAACAGGATGCCGATGGCGGTATCCTCCTTGACCGTCCCTTCTTTTGTGAAGAGGCCGATGCTCAGCGCAACCACAACCGCGGCGACACCTGCACCGATCAGCAAATCTCCCTGAAAAATGTAAGCGATTGCCACGCCCGGTAAGATCGCGTGCGCCATCGCATCGCCGAGAAAGGCCATGCCGCGCAGAACGACGTAGGTTCCCATCACGGCGCACAGGACTCCGACAATGACGGAGGCCAGCAGTCCGCGTTGCATGAATTCGTAGGTGAGAGGCTCAAGAAGAAGGTTCATTCGTTAATCGTAAATTGATCGTCCGGTGGACAGCATTCGTCTACAAGCATCACTCCGTTTTCCATGACAAGCAAGGAATTGCCAAATGCCTGCGCGAGGTTTTCTTTCGCAAGCACCTGACCCGGCGTCCCGTAGGCAATCAGCCGGTGGTTCAGGAGCAGGACAAGGTCGAAGCGCGAAGCGGCAAGATTCAAATCGTGGGTGGAGACGATGGCGGTCACTTCCTGTTGTTGAAGATGGTCGAGCAGACGAAGCGCCGCCTCCTGCGTGGTGACATCCACGCCGGTGAAGGGTTCATCCATAAGAAGGATGTGCGGCTCCTGCGCGAGGGCGCGGGCGAGAAAGGCACGTTGTTGCTGGCCGCCGGAGAGTTGGCCGATGGAATGATTCGCAAGGTCGGCGATGCCCATTTGCTGGAGGCTTTGACTCACCCTCTGTTTATCGTGCGCGGAGGGACTCTTGAGCCAGCCCATCTGCCTGTAGCGTCCCATCATCACCACGTCGTTGACGGTGACGGGAAAGCGCCAGTCCACTTCCTCGCGTTGCGGCACATAGGCCACACAGTCATTGTGCGAGCCAAGCGGTTCGCCATGAATGAGGATGCGGCCGTTTTTCAACGGCAGTAATCCAACCAGCGCTTTGAAGAGGGTGGACTTCCCCGCGCCGTTGGGACCGACGACGGCCACGCGCGCTCCATGCGGGACCTGAAACGTCAAATCGCGCAGGATGATCTTTTCGCCGTAGCCGATGCTGATATTTTGAACTTCGAGACGATGAGGGGTGTGAGACATTTCAATTTACGATTTACGATTTTGAATTTACGATTGATGGTCGGGCAGCCCAATACTTTTGGAGGGCGTACTGAGATCACATTTCAATTTACGATACTTCGACAGGCTCAGTACAAGTTTTGGATTTACGATTTACGATTGCGGAGGGTTT
Organism: Chloroflexota bacterium; assembly: GCA_037440205.1. Taxonomy (GTDB): domain Bacteria; phylum Chloroflexota; class Anaerolineae; order Anaerolineales; family Villigracilaceae; genus Villigracilis. Next base: position 9,536 of record JBBIUO010000044.1, on the reverse strand, counting down.
TGATGGAGGCGACGGTCATGGCGAGAATTTCGTTGGTCTCCTTGTGGATGTCAACGACCTGCTCTTGTGGAACAAGTTCTGCTTCGACAAGGATTTCAAGCCAGTAGGCGGTTTCGTCGCTTTCCTCTTCGACAATTTTCATTTTGTTGATCATATCGAGCGTTGACTTCGCCCGGCACGCGGCGCGGTAATTTGCGCCGATGGATGTTCCCGAACGAATGACCTGTCTCGCAATCACATCCGCTGCGCGGGAGTGGGGAAGTTTGTCCATCTGTTTGATAATCGCCACCGCCAGTTTCTTCGTCCTTGCCTTGAATATCTTTTCATCCATTTTCGTCTCCTTTTTTCCATCCATCAAGATCATTTTTGAAGGCAGCCATCATCATCGTCCAATCGTCAATCGTCAATCGTTAATCGTAAATCCACTCCATCTTACTTCAAAGCGTCCACAATTTGGGTGACATTGTGCTTCATCATGTCAATGTAGGTGGGAGCGGGCGCGCCGTCGGTCAGCGATTCGAGATAAAGATTGTCCACCACTTTTACGCCGGTCTCCGCCGCGATTTGATTTGCAAGGTCGGCGTTTTCCACTTCGCCGAGGAAGATGGCAGGCGCGCCGGAGTTTTTCACCGCATCCACCACTGCGGCAATCTCCTGAGCAGAGACGCCCGCTTCGGAACTGAAACTCGGCAGGATGCTCCCAACGACCTTGAAGCCGTAGCGTTCCGCGAAATAACCCATCGCTTCGTGATTGGTCACCAGCAAGCGGTGTTCTTCAGGGATGGCCTTGACCTGCTCGATGATCCACGCATCGAGTTCTTTGAGTTGCGAGATGTACGCATCGGCGTTGGCTTTGTATGTCCCTGCGCCATCGGGATCCGCCTGGATCAAGCCATCGCGGATGTTTTCAACATATTTAACGACGCGGCTGACATCGAGCCATAGATGCGGATCGCCGACCATCTTGCCGGGGTTTTCCTCGTCCTCCATCTGGTTGGGCTTCAATCCGTCACTGGCTGTGACCACGATGTGTTCACCACCCGCGTTTTCGAGCAGTGACTCGATGAAGCGCTCATATTCCAAGCCGTTCAGAATCAACACGTCGCTTTCCGCGACCTTCTTCACATCCGATGGCGCGGCCTGATAGGCGTGCGGGTCAGCGCCGAGAGGGAGCAGGGATTCCACTTTCGCGCGGTCGCCTGCCACGTTTTGGGCAATATCTGCGAGGAAGGAGGTGGAGGCGAGGACTCTCAAAGCGCCGTCACTGCCTGTTGAGGCCGACCCGCAACCGGTTAAGAAAAGAAGCGCGAGGGTTAACGTCGCAATGCTGTTTTTGAAAATCTTTTTCATTTGTTGTTCCAATCACGGCCAGAGCCATTTCGGGTTGTAGCCTGAGATTCCCAAATCGGTCGTTTTATCCGAATCGATATCCACCATTTGCAGTTTCGATGCGAGAGGAAAAGCGTCGAGGTCATAGAGGTCATACAAAATATATCGCCCGTCGTTCGACCAACTCAACGTGCCGTGCAGGGAATTCGGCTCATCGGTGATGGCGCGGGCGTCGCTTCCATCCGGGCGCATCAGCCAGATTTGATCGCCGCGCGGAATGGAAAGATCGCGGCGCACAACGGCGATCCGCGTTCCATCGGGAGACCATGCGGCGAGAATGTTTTCAAAGCCGGGATCGGGGCTGATGTTTTTAGATGTCTTCGTTTCCAGATTATAGGTGAACAATTGCGTGATGAATTGATTATTCTGAATAATGACATCGCGATACAAAACAGATTTACCATCCGGCGACCACAATGCCGAAGCGCCGAGCGTGCTTTTGATGACAAGGCTTTCGCCGGTCTCGATGTTGTAAAGTTGTATGTTTTCAGAAGCCGCATAACTCAGCCATTTTCCATCCGATGAAAAACGCGGATTTGCGCCGGGCAGTTGATCTTCCTGAAACAAAGGCTTTGCTTCGCCGGTATTCATGTCGATCCACCACAACGTCGCCAGCCCGGTCGCGTTATTTGCCGCAAGGCTGATGTGTTCGTAGATCACGCGCGAACCATCCGGCGACCAGACCGGTTGCGAACACATCGCGCCGGCGCAATCGGATAATTTTTTATCCTCGCCGCCGTTCACATCCACGAGTCGGATTTCATTCTCCATGTCGTCGTTTTGAGCAACGTACACCACGCGCGAACCATCCGGCGACGCGGCAAAATCCACCACGCTGTTTGGGCCGCTGGTCAACGCGATGGGATGGATTGGATCGACATCGGAAACGAACAACTGCTTGACTCGATCTTCGCCTTCCAATTGATAGATGACCCGCGCATCGTTGACTCCGCCCGGGCCTGCTTCGCCCAACCCAAGCGAATCCTTCGCCCGGACATACGCTCCCCACGTGAGCCAACGCCGAGGGCCAGCACGATCAACGCAGAAACCATCGGCATGACCGGCGCAAGCCTGTCGAGAAGACTGACCCGGTCAAACAGGCGGCGGCTGGTCACCATCAGCAAACCGATGATGATCAACACCACAGCAAGTCCCAGACTGAATGAAACGATCAACGCCAGCCCAAGCAAAATGCGATTGATGGCAACCGCCACCAGCAGAATCGCGATTGCATCCGGGCATGGCACGAGTCCGCCGCTGACGCCGAGGGCAATGAGCGAGCGCCACGTGATCGTCTCCGGGACATCGTGCGAGTGCATCTTTCCATCGCCGTGATGGTGCATGTTTGCGGGAAGTCTTTCGATCCTCGCCGCGCCGGAGATTCTCTTCGGCGCGAAAGACGGAGTCAGCGAGATTTTTCTTACGGGCTTGTTTTCATTGCCGTCCCCGGCGGCGGTTTGGGGAAGGCGCGACCTTTGCCAGAACAAAAATCTCTGCCAGAGCAGATACAACCCCAGCCCAACGATGAGCAGGCCGGAAAGAATCTCCAGCCAGGGAATGATGGCCGTCGGCACGATGTACTTCGAAGCGGCCAGTGTGATGATGCCAAGCAAAAAGACCGAGCCGGTATGAGTCAACGTGACGACCGAACCCAGCACAACCGCGTGCCAGACCGTTCCGCGCGAACCGACGAGGTACGCCGCAACGACGGTCTTGCCGTGGCCCGGAGTCAAGGCATGGAGCGCGCCCAGCACAAGCGAAACGCCCAATGCGAAGGCATAAAAGGAAAAAGAGAACTCCTTCGAGCGCACGAGATTCAAGAGTCGCTCAAGGTTGGCATTCTGTTGCGGGGTCGGAGCGGCAGGCTCGGGCGTAGCAGGAGGCGTCCCGCCCTGCCAGGAGGAAAGCGACGGCATACTGCTATCCCAGTTTTCGAGCAGTTTTGCCTGCGTCGAATCCTGCGCGGATGGCCCGAACACTTTCAACGCGATCCGGGCGTTTCGTTGCTGCGGCGTTTCAAATTTGATTCCATCCGCCGCCGTGACGTAATACCAGTTCAGCGACTTCTGCTCTTCAAAGCCGTTGATGAACGCGAGTTGATAGGCGTCGCCCGCAGATGCAAGGCTCGCGGAAAATTCGATGACGATGAATTCCTCGCCCGCCTGAAACGAATCCACGCTGGAAGGGAAGTGAACGTCATCGAGCGTGAGCGGCAGCTTTACGCCGTTCAGCGTGGACGTGAATTTCGAGAGGCGCGAATTGACCCACGCCGTTGATTCATCGCCATCCACCGCGCCATCCTGATTTGTGTCCACGGCGTACCAGATGGATTGAATCAGCAGCGGCCCGGGGCGAATCTCCCATTTGACGTTGACCGCATCCTGCGCGAGGTTGATGTAAATGTGGTGAGTGTACACATCCGCCGGGTGCGCGAGGGCGGGGGAGGATTGTGTGAAGATAAATAAAAGGAGGATAAACGGGGAAATCAGTTTTGATTTTTTCATTTCAATTTTGTTTGTAGCGCCGCCTATACAAAGAAGCGATTTTGTACGGGTCGGGATTATAATCACCAGATATTAGTTTGGCATGAGTTGATTGCAACCACGGGGCTTACCAGTTTCCAGGCGCCTCCCCCCAATCACGCTTTTGAATACCATCGTTCATAGAGCGCATTTCAAGACGAGATATCGTTCCTGACCATGTTCAAAAGATTGACCGAACAGATTCTCCTGAACCTGGGGGAGATGGAGGATGAATTCCGTCTTTTCCATCTGAGGGACGACGCCGTAATAATAATCGTCGCCGCTTCCTGCGCGCTGTTTGCCAACCTGGCCATGTTGAGGGTGGATTTTATTTTATTCCGGGACAGCCCGGATCTTTTTTTCTTCATGATCCTTGCCCGTTGTTTTTATACGGCAATCGCAGGCGTTTTTTTATTCGTGGTGTACCGGACAAAACAAGCGGCAAGATTCGATGTGTTCGTCTTTGCGTGGCTGTTATTCACCGCGGTCTATTTTTCCCTGCTCAATTTTACCCGTCCCACCAATTACCTGACCACCACTTTCGACCTGTTATTCATCTTTGGAATGTACCTGCTCTCCCCTCTGCCGTTGAAACACACCGTTGCCCTGGGCATCAGTTTTTCCATCGGCTCGACGATTGTGGCGTACATCTACAAGCCCGATGTATCCGCCTTTGTGTTGGGTTCGGCCGCAAGTGCGCACGTGTTCATTCAGATGATCGGGCTGGCCTCCGCCATGCAGGTGCAATCACTGCGCCGCAGGGTTTTTCAGGCATACGCAAGGGAGAGGAATGCCCACGAACTGACACAGGACCTCCTGCGCGTGGACGCATTGACCAGGAGTCTTTCGCGCGGATATTTCTTTGAACTGGCACAAAGGGAATTCGAGCGGGCGAAACGATTGGACCTGTCCATGTGTGTGCTGGTCATCGACCTGGATCATTTCAAGAAAATAAACGACATACACGGCCATCACGCGGGGGATAACGTGCTGGGGCGTTTTGCCCGATTCGTCATGGAGCACAAACGCTCGCAGGACATCTTCGGGAGGCTGGGCGGTGAGGAATTCGGCATGATCCTGCCCGGGGTCGGAATCAAGGATGCGCTGACGGTCACAAAACGCATCCAAACCGCCTGGGCGAAAAAAGCCGTCCGGGTCGATTCAAAGACCATCGTTTCCACAATGAGTGTGGGCGTTGCGGAAATTTCCGATAGGGATCGTCGCTTCGATGAACTGCTCAACCGCGCAGATTCCCTGATGTATAAAGCCAAGCGGCGCGGACGAAATCGCGTAGCGCACAAGTAACGCCGCCGTTACATTGCCTGCCAATCCATCATATCCGACTCGTCCTTCCCGACAACCGCCCAGGCGGCCACCTGATTTCTTCCCAGCCGTTTGGCGGCATACATCGCCTTATCGGCCATGTAGATAAGTTCCTCTTTTGTTCTTCCATCCATGGGGAAGCTGGAAACGCCGCAGGAGATCGTCGCTTTCAGGTCCTGTTTCTCCATGCGAATATCCGACCTTTCAAAAAAGGCGCGCCAGCGTTCGGCAATTTGAAAGGCGTTATTCACATCTGAATTCGGCAGGACGGCAAGGAGTTCCTCGCCGCCGTAGCGAAAAATGATATCCCCGTTGCGGGAATGGCTGAGAAGCAGTTTGGCGAGGCTTTGCAGAACCCTGTCGCCGGCGGCGTGGCCAAACGTATCGTTCACATCCTTGAACCTGTCTATGTCTATCATGACGAACGAGAGCGGATATGAATCCTGTTCCGCCTGCGCGAGTTCGCGTTCCAGGGATTCATCCAGGTAGCGGCGGTTGTACAGCCCCGTCAGCGGGTCGCGGATGACCTGTTCGCGCAGGATGAGTTGAAGACCCTGAATCTGTTTCATCTGCGTTTCCAATTGGGAATTTGCCTCGCGTAACTGCGCCTCCGCCTGCATGCGTTCCGTCAGTTCGATTTGCAGCACGGAAAACAACTGCGTATTATCGAGCACAAGCGAGGCCAGCAGGGCAAAGCGCTTCAGGATTTCGATCTCCGCCCCGCTGAATGGGCGTGTGTGGTCGGTGTTTGCCACCTCCAGCACGCCGGCCATGTTCTCCCCGGCCTTGATCGGGATTCCCGCAATGGCGATCAATTTTTCGCTGTCATACGACGGGTCGTGAAGTTCCCATGCGGTGTAATTTTCCACCACAAAAACATCCCCGCTCCGCCATACTTCGCCCAGCACGCCGGTGCCGGGTTTGGGCTCGCCTCTTCCAATGTTGCGGGCAAACCCCTTGGTCGCGGCGCGCAGGACAAGGAAATCGTTTTCCGGAAGGAAGATAAATCCGTGCTGGGCATTGACCAGCGCCGCGGCACGTTCGGCGATATTGCTTAGCAGGGATTCGGGACTGGGGCGATCCAACAACTCGACGGTGATCTGGTGCAGTGTCGAGAGGTATTCGTTTTGCTGACGAAGTTTCTCCTCCACCTGCCTGCGTTCCGCGATCTCGCGTTCGGAAATGGCGTACAGCCGCGCATTTTCCACGGCAACCGCCGCCTGATCGGCAAAGGCGCGCAGGTTGTACATGTGACGGGGCGTATAAAACCCGACCACTGCGCTATCGAGGTTGAGGAATCCGATCACGACATCCCGCACCCGAAGCGGGATCACGGCATAGGAACGGATCCATGCGCCGCTGGAGGTGACGATCCAATCCGGGTTGGCGTAGGTATCCGGGACAATGAGCGGCTCGCCCGTGTCGTACACCCTTTTGAAAAGCGCCGAGGATTGCAGGGAAAAACTTATCGTTTCAAGTTCTTCGCGGGAAATATCGTGATCCTGGTATCCGTAAAAAAGAATGTAATGCAACACGCCTTCGTCGTCGAGCAGGGCGATGTTGGCGGAATCGATCGGCACCACGCGCCCCACATTTTCCAGTATCTTTTTCAGGACGTCGTCATAATTCAATGTGCTGTTGAGCACTTCCGCGGTTTCGCGCAGGGCCTCGGCCAGAATGCGCTGTTCCCGTTCATTCTCCTCCACCTGTTTGCGCCGGGTGATGTCATGAAAGATGAATAACCTGCCGAGCAATTCCGCGTGACCGTTGTGGATGGGGGTGATATCCATTTCATAAATGCGGCCATTCACGTGGACTTCGTTCCTGCCGGCGGTGACATCGGCATAGCGTTGGAAGATCTCCGCCCAGGGTTGGGGAAATGTCGTCGGGGGTGAACCAATTTTCGGCGGGGATGAAGCGAAAACGTCCCGGACGGAGCGGTTGAAGTCAACGACGAGTCCGCGCGCGTTGAGGGCGATCATCAACTCATCAATGTTTTCCATGAGGGTGTTGCGCGCAATGGGGATGACGTCGAACAGCCTGCCGCGCAAAACAGCCCAGATGAACAATCCGCCCATCCAGATAAAGGAGGTGGGAATCCAATCAAAGCCCCGCACGGGGGTGAGGCCAAAAACGTACAACGTACCGACGATCACGGGAATCAACATCCCAATGGTGAGGATGAGGGTGTTGCGGAAATACAGCGCGCGGCGGCGATACGATGTGACGAGGATGATGAATACCGCAAAGGATAGCGCCAGCATGTAGGCGGTATATATCCAATAGAGCGGGCCTTTCGTCGCAACGAGCACGGGGACGGGACCAGACCAGATGAGTTGATAATCGTAGCGCCAGAGATGATGCCATTGACTGGTGAAGGCAAGGATCAAAAAAACAGCCGGCATGACAAGCAGGAGGATGAGACGGCGGCGGGTAAGCAACTCTGCCCGACCGGTGTATTCGAGGGCAAGCACAAGGGAAATAAGAGGCGTCAGGGCAGATGGAATGTAGGTGATGTTGACGATGAATAATTTCAGGGGAAAGATGATCGTGGAGATTCCAAGCCCGTAAAGCATGGCCCATGCGGCCGCGTTCCACATCAGAATGCGAAACGGCCTGACCGATGGCACGTCCTGATAGTGCCGCGCGTATATGGCAAGGCCGCCATTGATGACTGCGGAAATTATCAAAAACAAGACAAAGGGAGTGTATATCATTTTAACGCGGACAACTTCAGGTATATCTTGCACGAAATGTCTGGGTGCATCCATTCCATTCTGTTTTATTCCCCCATTGTTGTCCCCATGACTTGTGGCAAGGCGATCTGTGATTCATGGCATCTCCGACGCCGAATTATATCTCCGAAAAAGGGACATTCACTTTCGAATTCACCGCATCGCCTCCGCCACGACAATTGATACAAAGAAAGAGACAATTCCCAACCCGCCGCCTGTAACCGTTCCCGCAAGGGCCGAAACGGTCACCGCGAGAATCCCATTCCAGTTGTATTTCTCGACGAAGATTCGAGTCAGCCGCGCCGCAAGGATGGCAGAGAGGATCAAGCCGATGCCCTGACAGACCCCAAAGGCGATCAAGGCCGGGCCGCCCTCCCTGTCGCCGTATCCGTTGAGCATGACCAGCGTCACGAAAAACGAGAGAACCGCAAGAATGACGAGGAGAATGACGGTAACGATGGAAGAAATCATGGAAAGGGTTTTGGCGGGCATGGTCATCTTTTAGAGAATATTGGCGAGACGTTCAAGGAAATTTAGAACCGGCGTGAAAAATTCACGGGTTACAGGAATTGCATACAAAATCAGGCACAGGCCAATCGAGAAAAGGATGACCGGCATAAAATACAAGTTGCCAAATGTGTTCACCCTCGCCTTCTGCGGGTCGTTGGGATCATATATGACCCTGACTTTATTCAAATCCTTCTTGAGGACGAATTTTGAAAACAAGTCGGACACAATATCGAAGACTGTTTCGTTACTGTGCGTTTGTTCGGTGAAGGTGATCTTCCTGCCGTCGGGCAGTTCGAATTCGACAATGGGAGCGGATAATTGCCCGTATTCGCCATCACTTGTGTGGTAATCCACGATTGTTCCAATCGCCTCGCTGGAACGCAGGCGGAATGCGAGGATGAAAATTCCCCAGATGACAGCGGGGAGGATGAAACAGAGCAGTCCGAGAAGGATGATAATCACGATGGCCTCCTTGACCGGTAAATCATTCGATGGAATTAAAAACCCCCGTATTGCGTTCGCGATTTGGTGGGATTTGAAATTGCTTCCCGGCCCCGCCCACTGGTTTACCGTCAGGCTGTTCATGGACCACTCAAATTTCAACCACCGTAAACATGGAGCAATTCAACCTCCGCTTGTGGGGCGACAACCAGCACATAATCTCGAATATCTTCCAGGTGGCGGACCACAGACTTCTCATCAATTCCATGTGGCGCGTAGATCGTAAAGACCACATTGCGCGTGGACTCGGTGATCTGCGTCCGCCGGTCAGGCCCATAGATGATGCTCGAAATGGCGCCAGTCTGATTGCTGATGAACATGTCGCCAGCCTTAAGCGCTTGTTCATCCCCTCTCAACAAGGTGTAACTCTCCGTCCCTTTTGAAACGTCCAGCGTGAGAGGCAGTTGAAGGGAATCCAAATCGTGTCCCGCCGTCAGCAACAGATTTTTTATCTCCGCCATGAACATGCACTCGACCAGCGACGCCACGCTTGGAATAGACTTCCCTTTCAGGACAATCGATTCCAGTTGAAGTTGAACGTGATACGTCTTCTTGA
>JBBIUO010000043.1:10998-16527 GCA_037440205.1 Chloroflexota bacterium | reverse complement strand
GGGCGTTCCTGCCGCGGCCCAGATCGTTTTGTATTGCAGGAAATCTTCATCGAGATACGTTTCCATTTTTTCATTGTGGCCGATGGGCGGGACGCCGCCAATGGCGAAGCCCGTCACTGCCCGTACAAAATCGGCATCGGCGCGGCTGATGGCTTCGCCCGCGTAATGGCTGATTCGTTTTTCGTCCACGCGGTTTGCGCCGCTGGTTAAAACCAAAATCGGTTTGCCGCTTGCCTTGCCGCGAAAGATGAGCGATTTGACGATCTGCCCAAGTTCGCATCCCGCGCGGTCTGCCGCTTCCTGCGCGGTGCGTGTGGACTCGACGTGTTCGATCACGGTGTAGTTGTAGCCAAGCGAATTGAGAAGGTTTTGAATTTTTTGTGCGGAGGGGGAGAGTTGGGTCATCCGCCAATTATAATCAGTAGATCACGAAAACCTCGCGTAGTTTGCGCTCTCTGGCGCAAATTAGGCGTTAGAGAACGCCAATTACGCGCTTTCGTGAAGTACTGATAATCAGTAGATCACGAAAACCTCGCGTAGTTTGCGCTCTCTGGCGCAAATTAGGCGTTAGAGAACGCCAATTACGCGCTTTCGTGAAGTACTGATAATGGGACGATGCCTACACAAGAAGAAATTTATAAAACCGAAGGGGATAAATACGAGGCGTTGATCGCCCGCGAGGATTATCAGGGAAATATTTTGAAGTCGTTGCGCGAGATCACGCCCCTCGAAAATCGCTTCGTCCTTGACCTGGGTGCTGGTACTGGACGACTGGCCTGTTTGCTCGCCCCGCATGTTGACCGCATCCGCGCCTTCGACATTTCCGAGGAAATGTTGCGGGTATGCCGCCAGAAATTCATCGCCAGCGGACTTTCCAACTGGCAGGTGGATGTGGCCGATCATCGTCAATTGCCTGTGGAAGATCATTCTGCCGATTTGGTCGTTTCAGGCTGGAGTGTGGCTTATCTCGCCGTGTGGAATCCCGACTCGTGGGAGTCTGCATTGGAAAAATGGCTGGGCGAAATGAAAAGAGTCTTGAGGCCGAACAGCCACATCGTCCTGTTTGAATCGCTTGGCACAGGAAATGAATCGCCGATCGAGTTGGAGCATCTCAAAAATTATTATCCCTGGCTCGATGAAGTTGGATTCCAACGCAAATGGATTCGCACCGATTACAAATTTGACTCGCTCGAAGAAGCCGAATTCCTCTCCCGCTTTTTCTTCGGCGATGAGCTGGGCGACAAGGTGAGAAAAAACAACTGGGTGATTTTGCCCGAGTGCACAGGCGTGTGGTGGAGGGAAATGCAAGGATGAATGAGGAAGGATGAAGGATGAAGGATGAAGGATGAAAAATGTACCGCAAAATTCATTTTGCGTTTTATCGGGATTTGCAAGATAAATCTCCCTGGCGCCTCCCTCATTTCATCAATGCCCCGCCGCCGAGCAGGGCATCTTCCACGCGCTGTTTGTGCAAGCCGTGCATGGGCATGGATTCCATTTCCTCCAGCGAGAAATAGCCGAAGGCGGTGGTTTCGTTGCTCAAGCCCAGCTTGCCTCCGATGATCTCCGCTTCAAAACTCAAGACGACCATGAAAACTTTTTTGCCGTCTGGGTAAACGATCAATTGATCTGGGTTGCTATACACACCGATCAACCGTGTTGCGCGGACTTTCAAACCTGTCTCTTCCCAAACTTCGCGCTCGCAGGTCTCTGCCACGCTTTCGCCGGAGTCCATCCCGCCGCCGGGCAGGCACCAGCGCCCGTTATCTGCACGCCGGGTGAGCAATACCTTTTGGCGGGATTCGTCGAAGATCACTGCACTGCACCCAACACGGATTTGACCTTCTTTTCCTAATCGCGGGCCGTAGAGAACTTGTGTCATGTTGGCTGATTTTGCTCCGTATCGTAGTTTTGGAAACCAAACTGAGGATGCCCCTTGATAACAGTATCATTTTCTGATATTATTTCGGCGTGGATAATAAGCATTATAAAACCCTTGAAGCCATTTTCGAGAAACCAGAACGGGCAAATATTCTTTGGCGTGATGTTGAGTCCCTGTTCATCGCTTTGGGCGGTGAAGTTTCAGAAGGTAATGGTTCAAGAATTCGAGTTGCGTTGAAAGGTGTTCGCGCTGTGTTTCACCGTCCCCATCCGCGAAAAGAAACGAACAAAGGCGCAGTAAAATCTGTTCGGCGGTTTTTGGAGGCGGCAGGAGTAAAGCCATGATGGAATATAAAGGTTATATTGGTAAAGTGGAAATTGACGATGAAGTGGGCATTTTGTACGGGGAGGTTATCAATGTCCGCGATGTAATCACCTTCGAAGGCGCGTCCGTCGAGGAAATTCAACAGGCGTTTCACGACTCGGTTGATGATTATTTGGAATTTTGCGCTGAACGGGGTGAATCTCCTGAAAAACCGTTTTCAGGAAAATTTGTTTTGCGCCTGCCTGCCGAGTTGCATCGCAAGGCATATATTCAGGCCAAACTCAAGGATCAGAGTTTGAATAGTTGGGTGACGGAAGTTCTACAATCGGCTCTTGAAAATCAATAACGTGTCCAGTAACTGAAACTCCGAGGCTTTTATATCCTCGGAGTTTTGTCGCTGTTACTTGATGAACGTCCCGTTTCGCAATTCCTGAATCGTCTGCTGGATTTCTTCCACTGTGTTCATCACGAACGGGCCGTAGGGAACGATGGGTTCCTTGAATGGCGCGCCCGCGATGAGCATGAACTGCACGCCCCTGCCTGCGGCGTCGCTCCTGACTTCGATCTGGTCGCCATTGTCGTTGAAAACCACCATGCTGACGGATTCAACGATCTCTCGCCCTGAGCCTGTCGAAGAGTCGTTTGCAAATTCGCCGACGCCGTCAAAAACATACGCGAGCGCGGTGTGTCCGCTTGGGATGGGGTAAATGAATCTCGAAGCAGGTGCCAGCTTCACGTCCATGTAAAGAGGCGAGGCGGCAATCTCTGTCACGGGGCCGCGAATCCCATCCACTTCTCCGGCCACGAGTCGAATCGTTGCGCCGTCTTTTTCGATGACGGGAATGGTGGAGGAGTTTACTTCCTGATAACGCGGCTGGCTCATCTTTTGTGCGGCGGGCAGGTTCACCCAAAGTTGAAAGCCGTAGATATCTCCGCTTGCGCCGCGCTTCGGCATTTCTTCGTGAAGGATGCCGCGGCCCGATGTCATCCATTGCACAACGCCGGCGCCGATGGCGCCGGCGTTGCCGAGGCTGTCGCGGTGATTGACGGAACCGTCGAGCATGTAGGTGACGGTTTCGATGCCGCGATGCGGGTGCATGGGAAATCCGCGAATGGGGCCTTCGAGCGGATTGTTGAATGCGAAGTGGTCGAAGAGCAAAAATGGATCGTATTCATTGCTCACGCGCGGAGAGATGGAACGGCGCAACAAAACACCCGCACCTTCCACGACGAGTTGCGGTTCGATCATGTGGGAAACGGTTCTGTTGGTCATGTGGGTTGGACGATCTGGGAAGACGGCATATTACGAAAAAATTTTATCGAGGATGATGGGAATGCTGTGGGAATAATCCATGTTTTCGTGCGAGACATCGAGCCGAAGGATATTCGACTCAGGGACGGATTCCAGCCACTCATTGACATATTCTTCGAGCAGGCTCGCATCTTCACTCGACGCGATGTTGATCCTGTTTCGAGAGGCAAGTCTTGCGCCGATGGTTTGGGAGTCTGCGCTCAAGGCGATGATCAGGTCTGGAGGCGGGAGCAGGCTTCGGGTCAGGAAATAGAAGCGGCGGCACAGGTCGAATTCAGCGCCGGTGAGGAATCCTTTTTTGTGAAAGAGACGCGTGAATCCATGAAAATCCAGATCGAGGCCGCCATCCATCAATGCAGGGACATCGTTTTGACGAAGTTCGCGTTCCTGCTCGGCGCGATACAGCAGATAGTCCATTTGATTGGCAAGCGCATATTTTGCATCCTGTTTGAAGAGCGCCTGGAACGGCCTCTCGATGTGCTGTTCGTAGGCAATGGCAAATTTTCTCTTTTGGCAAAGAACATTTGCCAGTGTGGTCTTGCCGACCCCGCTTGCGCCGACGATGACGATGAGTTTGTTCATGTGCGAAATCCTGTTGGTGGGGGATGAGGCGGGTGTTTGTTTGGAAAATTTTTCTACGTTACAATTGGCATGTTGAAAATATCAATGGAGAGTTTATGAAAGAACCTATTGTGTTGAAAGCCGGCGACCCGATTTTAGAGACTTTAAAGTTCAAGCCCTATCGTAACATGGTTCAACGGCGGGTCGTTCCATTCATTCCCGCAGAGGACCAGCCGCAGACAATGGAAGTGGTCACGCCATGGGGCGCGCGCCTGACCGTCAAAAAAGGAGATTTCCTCGTGGGGGAATTGAATGCGCCAAACGATGTGTGGCCTGTCACCCCGGAAATTTTTGATGCGTCGTACATCGTCGTCAGCCCGGGGATTTGCGTCAAGCGGGCGATCACCTTGCTTGTGCCTCTGACGGACCTGACAAACGGCGACGCAGACCAGTTGGTGACCATCCACACACTGGAGGGAATGGATACCGTGCGGGCAGGCGATTTTTTCCTGGCAATGGGAATTAAAGGAGAAATCTGGCCGTACCCGAAAGAGAAGGTTGCGGAAGTAATGAGACCCGTCGAGTAACTCGGCGGGTCTTTGATTTGGGGTTTCTCAAAATCAGAAATTTACTTTTTAGAGGCAGGCGCCGCTTTCCTTCGCACCTTCACTTTGGATTTTTCTTCATCGATCAATTTGTCGAGAACACCGTCAATGAAGGTGTGCAGATACTTCGATGTGTTGATCTGCTCGATGGAACCGCCCATATCCCGCACCAGTTCGACCATGTGATGCACGAGGCGGGCATCCAAATCCTTCGGCCTGTCTCCGTGCGGATTCCACAAGGCGATCAGGTGCACCTTGTCAATGCCTTTTCCAAGGGAGGAGTACAACGCCCAGCGGTTGTTGCGCTCGTAGGGATCGTCGCCCTCTTTGGGAAGTCCAACATTTTCAATCTGGTAGAGTTCATCCACGAGCGGATGGTTGCGGATCTTGTGGAAGCGTTCCACCCACGCATCACCGGCCGGCGACACGAATTTTCGAATATAGGCCGATTCAGGCAATGGCAGGAAAGCCTTTACCTTCATGCCTTTTTCTGCGCAAACCTCGGCAAAAATGATTTCGCTTCCTGCAGACAACCCGCCGACGAATGCCCTGTCATCCGGGCCGATCTTGAATTTATCCAGTTTGTTGACGATCTCCTGGCGGATTTCGTTTTCCTTTTCTGCCGGGAAGGTCTTCTTGTCCTTGCCGGGATAATCAACCATATAGCCGGTGAAAAGGAAAGCGCGCGCATCTGTTTTGGGCTTTTTTGATTTGCCTTTTTTGGCGGGTGTGTGCAGGTTTTCATCCCCGCCCGTTCGGGCGATTTCATCCCGGATCGTGTCAATGCCCACCTGCACAAAACCCTCGCGCAGTCCAAGCGCTTTTAGGATCTCCAACTGCGCCAG
>JBBIUO010000043.1:1572-10987 GCA_037440205.1 Chloroflexota bacterium | reverse complement strand
TTCGGCGGGAGGCGGTGATGGCTTTGCGGTAGGCGCGCACCACGCTGGATAAGTTATCTGCCGTAAGCACCCTCAATTCAGCAAGCGAGATCAAGGTCCAATAATCCGCCGTGTCATCTTCGGCCCGTTCTTCGAGACCAAAGACAAGCGCGCCGCGCAATTCCGCCAGTCCCCGGCGAATGCGGGTAATATCGGGGTCCGGGTCTTTTTTATCGTCGAATGTATCGGCGAGATGCACGGCAATGACTGAAAGTGTGAGCGCATTGATGCCGGGGTAGTAATTGTTCAGGTCAATGTGAAAGCCTTTCAGGTAAATATCCACAGACTTGATCAACCAATGATAGGTATCGAACGCGCATTTCATGCGTTTGTTTTTGTCGGCGATTTTCTTCCACGAATCCACCCACATTTCCTTGTACACTCTTCCCAGATACGCAATCGCTTCGCTGTCGTTGGGGAAGTCGTTAAGAAGGGCTTCGAGTTTTACGATGGCCTCATCCACGCGGCCCATGCGGTTAAGGATAAAACCTTCCTTGCGCCGAAAAGTCAGGTTCTCTGCATTGACTTCCTGTCCCTTGCGATATTGAACCAGGGCCAGTTCATTGCGCCCCATGTTTGCAAGGGCTTCACCCGCTTCACCGATCGCCTCCTCCTTGATAAGCGGATTCTGAATTTCCTCCGTGAGCAGCAGGATATCGCCGATGCGCTTCTGACGCTGGGCAATGGTGACCTTGTCCTTCCACTCGTTGTACTCGCGCCAGAAACCTGTGGCCAGTGGAGTGCGCAGGGTTCTTTTTTCAGGTTCCTTCAAACCGGTCAATAAATTGAAGATCGGACTATGAACGGCATCGCGGTCTGATGCCCAGGTATCCTTTGTCATGCGCGCAATCGCTTTAATATCGGCTTTTATGAATGACGGGTCGGGCACGCCTTCCGCGGTGATGTGATACGGCAGGGTGCGGACGTTGAAAATGTCGAACGGCATGTAGGCGCGCCCCGCCTGGATGTGCACCACACCGCGTTTGCGAAAGGCATGACGAATGCCAAGTTCATAAAACACATTGGCGTTGTCAATGCTCAGGTCGCACAGGCAGAGATCGGCGAGCAATAACTCCTGAAACATATCGGTCAGGATGTCGCCCGATGTGGTCTCCTCGTCCGCGCGGAACGGCTCGAAGCCTGCCTCTTCGAGCGCGGGCTTGATCAACGTCTTATAAATTTCGTTGAAGTTGTAGACGGAACCGTCGCCGCCTTTTTTGATTCCGAACGGCATGACGACGAACGCATGAGGACGAATCTCGGGTCGCACCGACTTTTCGGCTGATTCTGCCGAAGCGGCCAGGATCGGCCCCGTTGCAGATTCCTTTTTTACCGGCGGGGTTCCCGGAAGGACAGCGGGTGTTGCCGGCGCAGGCGCCGGGGTTGGGACGCTTTTATTGGCGTCCGCCGCGGGTTCCTTCGCAGATTCTTTTGAAGTGGTTGGAGTGGTTTCGGTCATGGCTTGCCTTCAGGGAGGTTCATCCCTTTGCATCGGTTGTCTTTGGATAACGCGACATGAGGTCGTTCAGCACGCTCATCGGAGTGTTGGAATTGATCTCCACGCCGGCGAACTCGTCGTGAATCGCCTGCACGGACGAGGACAACCCCATCCGTTCCGAAATATTTTCAATCGCATCCTGAATGGCCTCCCGCATGGCGGCAAGTTCGGCCCGCACCAGGTCTGACGATGCCTCTTCGGCGAGCGTCCCCAAAGCAGACTTATACGATTCCGTGAGAGTCTCCTCGGTCTCGGTCATACTCTCCCGGGTTTGATCCACCACCGCGTCGGCAATCCCCTCTTTGAAGCGTCGGTCTGATTCGCGCTGTTCCTTGATCACGCGAGTGATGAGGCTGGCTTCCTCCTCCAGATCGGCTTCGCGCAACGCCTCCTGCATCGCCTTGATGTATTCCACATTCTGCGACCAGAGGATGTCTTCGGTGGAGCGAACAATCTTGTAGAACTCAGTCTGGTTTCGTTCTTCACCTTCCAGGTTCTTCCAATGATCGGAGAGGATGTTCAACTCCAGCACCACTTTGCTGTAATTGCGCACGACCGAATCCAGGTTGCGTAATTCCTGCCAGCCGATGAATGCGGCTGAAAACGCAGCGGCGAGGGCGACCCACACGGTGAGAGGCTGGCCAAGGGCGGCGAATATGGCGCTGAAACCACCCGCAATCAGGATGTACAATTTCAAGCGCGTTCGCTCTCTTTGCTTCAAGTTGATTTCTTTGATATGCCAGTTCAACTGGTTTTCGAGCCGGTAGCGAAAATATTCATCCCCGCTCAAATCATCGAAGCCGGGATCGCTGTCCGGGTATTTTGGATCAAATCTCGGCGGAGGGGGAAGCGGGCCTTTGTAAGGTTTCAAAACCATTTCGCCATTCACGCCGCGATACACCGAGCGTTGAATTTCACCCAGCCTTCCTTCGAGCCAGGCACGCCGGGTTGGGGTGTTCTTCAGGATGGTGCGATAGGCATAAATTTCCTTTATGATCTCCTCCGCGCCTGCACGTGTCACCAGCCAGTCGCCCGATGAGTAAAACTGACTGACATAGGCGGCAAGAATGGAAGCCGCGATGGGCGTAAGGATGAACACAGTTCTTAGACTATTTGCGGCCAGAGGTGAGAGACCCTCGGCAAAAAGTTCCGAGAGGATGGCGAAAAAGGTGGTGAGAATCCCAAGCGCCGCGATCCACCTTCGCAACCGAAGATGGATGTGCGACCGCTCCAGGGCCATCGCATCCAACTGGGCAAAGCGGGTCCAGGCGACTTCCAGAATTGGTGTGTTTTGTTGGGTTTGAGTTTCCATGCTGTTTTCTCCAATTGGCTAGAAGCTGACGAACCACGCCGCAACGTAACCTTCATTCGTTGCGTCTTTTACCTTGATCCATTGATCGTTCTTGCCGACCTTCGCCTCGCCGCCCGCTTCCGTGATGGTGAATTCGTAATTGATCGGAACGCGCTTGATGAGCGTCGCGTCGCTGACGACGGGTTGGTTGCGCAATGAAACCATTTCGGCAGTGGTCTTCACCTTTTTTGTTCCCGACGTGGCGGCGGTGGTTGCCGTCGTTTGGGCTGTGGAACCTCCCGCATATTTGACGTACCACGCGGCCACATAGCCTTCCTTTTTGTCCGTTCCGCGTACCTTCAGCCATTGGTTCTGCACGCCGACTTTCGGGATGGCCGTGCTGGCCGGTTCGAGGCAGATCAACTGCTCGGTGACCGGGATGCGCCGAATCAACGTATCCGGTGAAATGACAGGTTGTGTGCGGAAGGATAATTCTTCAGTGGGGTAGAGCGCGAGCGCGCCCGGAGGAACAGGCGCGGGGGCCGCACCCGGTGTCGGAGCAGGAGCAGGCGTCGAAGTCGAGGAAGAAGCGGGTTTTCCCTTTTGCTCGGAAACAAACCACGCGGCCACATATCCCTGATCGCCCTTCGGATCCTGTACTTGAATCCACTGACCCTGCACGCCGATCTTGGACTTGGCCTTTGCCTTCTCTTCAAGCGAGATCAACTCCGTGCCCATCAACATGCGCTTCCACAAATATCCACCCGTCGAGGGTTCTGCGCGCAAAGCGAGATCGTCTTCAGCCGCGTAGATGGCGTATTTTTCCGCCGGCACCGGCACCTTGGTTACCTTGGGCGGTTCGGGCGGCGTACTGCTGTATGAATCGAACCACAGCACCGCGCTGATTTCCGATTCCAATTTTGCGCCGTTATATTTGTAGCGGGTGGTGAGCAGCACTTCCTTATCGGGGCCGTCGCCGCTGTATTTGTACGGATCGTACAGCACGTAATCATCCCCCTTCTTTTCTTTCACTAAAACAAAATGCGTTTGCAGGCCGACCTGCTTGTTCCAATCCACTTGCAAAATCACCGGCTTGCCCGCCGCAACCGCTGCATCAATTTGCGCGGTCGGCGCCGGGTAGGCCTCACACGGTTGCATATCGCGGTACGCGCAATTCGGCCAGACGTAGGGGAGATAGCTCGGCATAAATAAAGCCCCGTTAAATCCGCCGGCGGCTTTGAATTTTTCATTGGCGGTTACCGGGGTCTCGTTGTAGCCAATTCCATTGAGCATCATGGTGACGGATGTCAGCAGGCATCCCCAACTGCCAATGGTCTCTTTGGAATTTCCGAGAGGAGTGGACTTCCACGTTTCGTCGTTTTGGTAAAGATTCTTTGTAACGAACATCGGCCTTACCTCCTGCTTTGATTAAATTGTGAAAACGATTATCAGCGCTTCCGAAAGCGTATTTGGCGGTCCCTGCCGCCGCTTTGTGTTACACCTGCCCTCCCACTCGCTTCGCTTCGGGGACGATGTGGCGGGCAGCGCCAGGGGAGAACGCAAACTACGCAAGGCTTTCGTGATTCACTGATTTTGAGAGTATTTTACTCCATTTCGATTGCCGCGAATTCGCAGTTTTGCAGGCCGATGCGGGATAAAAAATCCGCTTCGCACTTCCCCGGGCCTGCCAGCCGGTCACGGACATTTTCTCCCCTTTGCCGATTCACTTCGTCGCTTCCTTCAGCCTGACGCAAAGCACACGCATCACGGCGAGACCCACTTCCGGCCGCTCGCGCAACAGGCCTTCAAAACTTTTTCGATCCAGGCAAAGCAGGTGGATTTCCCCGGCGGCGATCAGGTTGGCAATGCGCGGCTCGCCGCTAATCAGCGACATCTCGCCGATCACATCTCCCATTTTGCGCCGCGCTACTTCCTTT
This sequence comes from Chloroflexota bacterium, assembly GCA_037440205.1. Lineage (GTDB taxonomy): Bacteria > Chloroflexota > Anaerolineae > Anaerolineales > Villigracilaceae > Villigracilis. The sequence goes on along the minus strand of JBBIUO010000043.1, from coordinate 6,222 downwards.
TCAATACCTTCATCATTTTCGATTGTCACCTTCACTTCGCCATGCACGATGAGATACATTTCCTCGCCGGCGTCTCCCTGCTCGGCAATGACTTCGTTGTCATCCACGTGATGTTCGGTGGCGAGCGCGGCTACACGTTGAAGGTCGGTGGGGGTGAGGTCGGCAAGCAGTGGAACGCGCCTCAAAAGCAGAACGCGCTCCATGATGGAGAGGGTTGAACGTGGTTCCATAAATTCACCTTGTTGTACTGCAATCTCGCGGACGAGGGGACTGGGGTCGTTTTGCGCGAGTTCATTCAGAATTGATTTCGCATCTTCAATGCCTTGCGCGGCAAAGACAGCGCAGGCGCGAAGCCAATCGTTGGGTTCTCGCAGGAGTCGAACGATCATATCCTGCGCGTAGCCAAGATTAGGAAGTTGTGCATCTGATGAGGGTTCCCACAAGCGAAGAAGAGAGCGGATCAAGCGCGACTCTCGAATCCCTTCCAGCGTTTCCAACGCATTTGCGCGCTGGGTAGGCTCCTTGCTTTGTAAATTTTCGATGGCGGTTTGAATGCTCTCGCGTTCATTGAGCAGACTCAATCCACGAAGGGACTGAATGCCATGCTGTTGAGCCTGCACGCGAAGCGACTCGGCCAGCAGTTCGATGCGCTCGTTTGCAGGGTTTATCTTTTGCGCCAGGTCATCGTAAAAAATGGCAGACTCGATTTTCTTCGCGGCGAAACGTTTGATTTCGTTTGAAAACCCATCCGTGGGCAGATGAGAAAGCGCGAGCAGTGCGCCGTTTGTGCGGGCGTTGTCGTTCAATGCGGCGATCACATTCGGCGTGGATGCCTTCCCGATGGTTGCCAGGGCAAGCGCGACCCCTTCAACTGCCGAGGTATTTTCGTCGTTGAGATGTTCGATCAAGATGGGAATCGCATCCTCGCCGCAGGAGGCCAGCGCGAGTGCGGCGGCGCGGCGGATGGATGCTTCGTGATCCTGCAATTGCGAGGCGATCAAGGCATAGGAATCTCTATCGCCCAATTCCGACATGGCGTTCAAAGCATGGATTCGCTCATCCGTCGAGCCGTTCACGCATTTGTTTCGGATGAAGGTCCGCGCTTGTGAATGCTCGCCTGTTTTCAGCAATCCCAGCGCGGCTTCGATTTGCACGTTTGCGTCGCGGTCGTGCAGAATCGGTTCGAGCAGGATTCTCAGTCCGTGCGGGTAGGGAGATAAAGCCCTCAGCGTGAGAACTGCCTGTTGACGCACAGCAGGCTCGGGGTCGGTGAGAAGCGCGCCTGCTTCGAGCATGGCAGGCGGATGATGTACGATTCCTTTCAACGCGGCGATTCGCACGTCGGCATCTTCGTCATGCAAAGCGGGAATCAACGCCTCGGCATTGTTCATCTCGCCAAGCATTTCAACAGACACGCGCCGCACAAGCGGATTTGGATGAGTGATGTTTTCGAGCGCAACAGCGAGCGAAGTGGAATCGTGAGTCGTTGCGCGTCCGCTGAAAATCGTCGGTCGTCCCTCGCGCAGGGATGAAACCAGCGCGCTCCGGTATGCGGATGAAGCGCGCCAGATGATGAAGGTGGTTGCAATCGCCGCGACCAGCCCGACAAAATAAAGTTGTTGGGTCGTGAACGATGTCTCGCCGACAATCAAAATGCCGCCCGCAAGAAACACTCCCGCCTGTGCGGGCACGCCGTTCAAAAACGTGTTCACCTGATCGCGTTTTTCGAGAGGCACCGCGCTGAACATCGTCTGGTACGCGGCGTCGGCCACGCCGGAAAGCCAGAGCATTTGCGCGAAACGAAACGCGACGATGATGGAAAAAACATCGAGGAGAGTCAACGCGCCGAAGCCGATGAGGTAAATGACCGGGAGCGCCAGGATCATGTTCATGATGCCGAAGCGCGCGAACATGCGGTTGGCAAAAAAGATGGAGGTGATGAACGCGGCGGCGGTGCTTAATCCGTTGAACAATCCAAGAAACGCGGCGAGTTCGTTTTCGTTTGGGTATTGCGCGGTGGCCGCGCGTGAAAACGGAAGCGCGATGGAGAAATACAAAATCGAAAACAGAATCGACGCAAACGACATCCAGCGCATGAGCGCGGACCCGCGAACGTATTGCCAGCCTTTCTTCATTTCGGCGATGAACGAGGAAGAGCGCCGCTTCGCACGATGCCTTTGCCTGCGAGGCTCCGCGACGGTTTTTCCCTGCATCAGCATTCGCGCCATTAAAAAGACCGCGCCCATGGATGCCGCCCACACGATGATGAGATTCTGCGTGCCGATGAGTTTGACGAGCAATCCCGTGCCGAGCCCGCCCAGCACAGCGCCGAGGATGCGCGAGGCATTGAAAATGGGAAACAGTCTTTTCGCCTGCCGCGAATCACAAACCGCGCTTGCAGTGTTCCATGCGATCATGCTGACGACGGTGTTCAACGCTTCCTTGCCGAGCCAGAGAATCGGGTACACGATTCCCGAATTGCTGAACAACAATCCCCATGCAAGCGCAAGCAGGATCACCGCAGCGAACGGCACAATGACATACATCCGTTCGCGTTTCATCCGCCCGAGCAGGCCCGTAATGGCAAGCGAGGTGACGAGTGATAGAATCCCCAGCCCCATGTAAAGGTAGGGAAGCAGTTCCGTGCCGAAACGCGCGAAGTACAGCGCCTCGATGCCTGTGCCGCCGACGCTGTATCCGGCCATGCTGAAGAACATGATCCCGGCAAGCAGAGTGGCGGCCCTGCTTTCATTTGTTCGGATGTTCAGGAGGGAAAGGACTTTGGACACGAAATACCGGTAAATGGGTTATGCGTTTTTCTCTTTTTCGATCAATTCTTCGATTCTGCCGAACCACATTTTGTATGGGTTGTTCTTTTTGAATTGCATTTTGACCATGGTGCGCGTGACGAACAACGGAGTTGGTTTAAGCATTTGCACGCGGGCTTCGATGCGGGTGCGCCTGCCGTCTTCCAATGGATTAAACAGCATCATTTCGCGGAACGTGACTGATCCATCCACGTCTTCCGCGGTGGAGTATTCAAATGGATGCCAATCCAGGATCGTTTCGGTGGATGCGCCTTTGCCATGAGAGCAGTGATTTTTTGCGCCGGCGCCTGTCCGCCCTTTGGAGCGCGAGATGGTTTTCCAGTAACCCATTTCGCCCATGGCCTGGTTGCGCTTTTGAATGTCCATGATCCAGTCCCAGACTTCGGTGACGGGGGCGTTGAATTCGTGGATGGTGATCACATCCGCCTGTTCGGGTGGGACGGTCACTCTTTGGGCGGAGAGAAATGCCTCGTAGTGCGGGAGCAGGTCAAAGGTCAGGGTTTGAACCGCGCCGATGTGTTCGTAGGATTCTTCCTGTGTGTGAAGTTCTTCGAGTTGGAGTCCCGTGCAGTCCATCGCATCCTGCGTGAAGAGCGCGTATGCCTTCCAGCCGGTGTTTTCTGTGATGTGGTTTTTCATCAGGCGGTGGGCGAGGTTTACATCCGACCCGACGAGTTCACGGATGCCCGAAATGCTTTGCACGATGTAATCGCCGTGATGAACGAAGAATTTCAATTCGAGCATGTTCATGCTTTGACAGGCGCGGCAGGTGCAGGTGGTGGCGCGTTGCGAGCCGTCGCGCCGGCGGCGAAAGGCTGTGTATGTGGTTTCGATCAGTTCAAGGAGGGTTTCGGGGCGCGGGAGGTTTTCCTCGTCCACGTTGGCGAAGACGGCGTCGCCTTCGAGTTTTGAAATCGTGAGCATCTGTTTGAAACGCTCCACGATGACTTCAAGCAGGTCGGTCAGAATCTCGTGCGCGTGTTCCAGTTCCACCTGCGCAAGATAGCCGGTGTATCCGCTGATATCCGCGAGAACCAAATATCCGTGTCGGGTTTCTGCCATAATAATCCTGACAATATCGGTCTGATATTTGGGATAGTATACTCTTTTTTGTTTAGGATTTACGCAAAACCTTGCGTAGAGCGCGTTCTCCAACGCGCGCGCTGAGAATCGACGTTAGAGAACGTCGATTACGCGTAAGTTCCATTGTTTTTATTTCGGGGAGGATTTGCCGGGGTATTGGCTGAGCCACCACTCCGCGCTGGGAAGCCCGCTTTGAACGACCAGTTTTAGCAGTTCGTCGGTGTCGAAGTAGATGCGGCGCAGGTCAACGTTGAGATGGTTGTTGTTCTGGCTGATGATCGTATACTCCGCCCACGGCAGGAGGCGCGGAGTGTTGCCGGGCGAGTAGGCGTACATGAAAGAGTTGCCCACACTGCCGGAATTGAGGATGAGTTTTTCCCCATGCCGCCGGTACATTTGAATGTGGGAGTGACCGCCAATGAGGATATCGGCTTTTTGGCCTTCGAAGTATTTATCCAGCAGTTCGGGCGGCGTGGTGGCCTGGATGATGTCGGTGGGGGAAAGCGGCGACCCGTGAAAACAAAGGATAATCACCCCGTTCGGGAGTTCGATCTCATGCGTGGATTTGAACGATTCGATGAAATCCAGGTCTTCGCGTGTCAATCGTTCCCGGCACCAATACAAGTCTGGGATGAGGTGTTCCGTGATCTCGAACTTTTCCGCCTCTTCGGGGTCCAGCACTGCTGAGTCGTGATTCCCTTTGATGACGATTTAATCCAGCTGACCTTGAAGCAAATCC
>JBBIUO010000043.1:0-1551 GCA_037440205.1 Chloroflexota bacterium | reverse complement strand
ATCCAATACTTCCTTGGTCTGGGGTCCCAAAGTGACGGTATCGCCGAGGCAGATGATCTGGTCAATGTTCTGGGATTTAATATCGGTAAGGACTGCCTGAAGGGCGGTGTAATTCCCGTGAATGTCCGAAATAAAAGCAATTCGCATGACTGGCCTTTTCTGGCTATTGTACACGAACAAAAGATAATCCCTGTCAGTTTGGAGCGGAAATGAAACTTTTGGGTGATGGACGAGTCATGGTTTTTACCCGCACCTGGGAGTTGACCTTCATTCCAAACCTGTGCATATACCACGCGCGGTTACAATGCGGTTTTACAAATCGAGAATTTGAACCGCGAAGTGCGCCAGGAACGCCAAGAGAAAGGCATTTTCTTCGCGCGCTTTGCGGCCTTCGCGGTGAGAAAAAGCGCAGAAAGTGACCGTGTTCAGTATAATTACGCGGAATTTGCATCAATGAACGTTACACCACTTCCAATACGGAGAATCCATGGCAGGCAAAAAATGGTGTGTGATCAACCGGGCCACTCTTTGCAACATCCCAAAGGGTGAGACTCTCGCTGAAATTATTCTCGGTTCGATGGTCGAGCTGACCGGGCGGCAGGAGGTTGTGCCCATGCTCGGCAAAGATGGGCAAACATACAATTCGACCTGGATTGAATGTGTCTATCGGAGCGCGCAGGGAGAATCTGTGGGCTGGGTGCGTGATGAATTCTTCGACGACCATGTTGAAAAGTATCCCGAACCGCTTGTGGAAATCCCGAGCGCGACAGATGGATCGGTTGATGATTTTCCTTATGCCACAAAGAATCCGAACGACCCGGCTTATCATCTGGTGTTGGGAAAGAACAGCAAAGGCGAAGAACGGGTCAAAGTTAATCTGGGCGGGGAGTTTTGCGTTGCGTTCATAGCCGGTGTCGGTATCAGACAATTTCTGAAGGACTGGGAATCTTCCAATGGCTCCCTTTTCAAGTGGGCGTTGGGTGAGGATAGCGACAAGCCTGCCGACATTTCCCTGATCAAAAACATGCTCAACGCCTATGGCTACAGTGTGGCAAATGGCAATGTGACGGACTTTGCCGTCACGTTGATTGGTCCTGCCTTCGAGGGAAAGACTCTAAGCCCGGGCAGATTCCAGAAAATGCTTCTGTCTCACCATCTCATTGCGCAGGTGGTCATCAATAAAAGCACCGGCAAACTGATTCCGAGTAACGAATCCAAGAGGGCTCTCAACGGAGTCAATCATTGGGTGGTTTTGGATAAGGCCATTCCAAACGGCACAGATGGCGGCAAGGTGGAAATTTACAATCCCTACCAGAATCTGCGGCAGGAATACAGTTACGATTATTTCATCAGTTCGTTCGGCGGCGGGACTTATACCGGGTGCTGGGTGAAACGAAAGCAGGATGAAGTCCCCGCTCCCATCGCAACCGCCAAAAAATGGAGCATCGCCGCCGGCGCCTTCCTCAAGGCTCCCGATGGGATTGGCATTTTGAACTTCGTCAAAGGCGTAGTGATGGATTCCACGGGGCTGACGGAAGTGAAAAACGGAAA
>JBBIUO010000042.1:5168-16568 GCA_037440205.1 Chloroflexota bacterium | reverse complement strand
ATTACAGTAAAAAGTTTGGCCGCATTCCCGACCTTTGCCTCGTGAATCCCAGCATGTTGGAAAAGGGACAAAAACAGATCGAGTTGGGAAAACTTGTCATCCGTCCCTACAAACCCGTCATGCCCGGGCACCTTTGGATTGGCGTTGAGGATCAGAAGTAAATTGAAATATGGTGGACAACTCCTAGTCCTTCGCCATTATTCCCATATTTCAATTGTCTGTCCTTGCAAAACATCCCGCGTATACTGGCCGCGGGATGTTCTTTTTCGTGTCGAGCATAGTCGAAACACCGAAATGAGACTCCTTCGACTCCGTTCAGGACGAATCTGACATCGCCACCACAAAAGCAATCGCCTGAGTCTCTGTATGACTGATGCTCACAGACCAGTTCGACAGTCCCAGTTTCTTTGCAACCCTCTCCCCTTCTCCATGCAAATATAAATGAGGCGCGCGGTTTTCATCGCCGCGCACTTCGATATCCAGCCAGCCGACATCGCCGATGCCGCAACCAAGCGCTTTTGCAACAGCCTCTTTCACCGCAAACCTTGCCGCAAGCGAAGCGAACCGACCGCCGCACTCGCGTTGTTCTGTCTCTGTAAAAATTCGCGCGATAAACCGTTCACCGTGACGCTCGATCGCTTCACGGACGCGCTCTATCTCGATGAGGTCAACGCCGGTGGAAAGTTTCATAAAATTACGGCCCCGCAGTCGAAATGACCAAACGATCCGGGTAAATGTATTTTCGCGCAGTCTCCAGCACGTTATCGCGAGTCACACTTTTCACCATGCCCTCGTATCTTTGATAAAAATCCAGTCCAAGATCATAACGCTCGATGTTCAAGAGCGCGTTCATCACACCGCTATTCGACTCGAGCGAAAGCGGCAGGCGGCCAATGTAATTTGCCTGGCTGTCTGCAAGTTCCTCTTTGGTCACGCCATGCTTTATGAACTTACGCAACTCCAGTTCGATCAAGTCAATCGCCTTCTCCAAATTCTTCGGGTTCACGCCCGCGTTCACCTCCCACGTGCCGGGGCCGATCCCGGCGCTCAAACCTGAAGAAGCGTGATACGCAAGCCCCGATCTCTCGCGCACTGATTCGCCGATGCGCCCCATCATGCCAAATTGGCCCAGCACCGAATTTCCCAAAGACGCCGGGAAAAAATCGGGATCTTTGCGTTTCGGGCCGATCATGCCGATCACCAAATCGGATTGCGATTTACCTTTTAAAGCATGATGATGCCGAACCGTTTTCTTGATCGGCTTATGAGGAGGAAGTACCGGCGCATCCACCTGACCTGGGACCTGCCAGCCTCCGAGGACCTTTTCCACCGCCGCGACAGCCTTCTTCGGGTGGATCGCACCCACGATTGCAATGACCATGCCCCTCGGTCCAAAATGGAAGCGGTGAAATTCCACAAGGTCTTTTCGAGTGATCGCTTGAATCGTTTCCACGAATCCATCGGGCGGCCTGCTGTAGGGATGCCCATCGAACAACATGCGGTCGAATGCCAGGGACGCCATATCCGATGTATCCTGCGCGCGGATGGCAAGACCAGTGAGCATTTGCGCGCGCAGTTTTTCAATTTCATCTTTCGGGAAGACCGGTGCTCGAAGCGACTCGGAAAGCAGTGTCAGCACCAGCGGCAGATCGTCCACAAGGGAGCGCCCGCCAAAACTTGCATTGTGCACACCGGAGTCAAAGCCTAATCCCGCGCCGACGGATTCAAGTTCGTTGTAGATCGCATCGAAACTTCGCGTTTGAGTGCCGCGCATCAAGGAAGAGGAGACAAAATCTGCAAGACCGAGTTTGTCGTCGCTTTCAAAGATCGCGCCTGCGGGCAGATATCCGCCGATGCTGATGGAGGGGCTGCTGAAATTCGAACGCGCAAGGACGGTGATGCCATTCGAAAGCACCTCCCGATAAATATCGTGCGGCCCCGGCAGGGATAAATCCGTTTTTCTGGTCGGGCGCGCTGTCATTTGTTCCTCCGGTCTTTGGGAAGATACATGCCAACCACACGGCTCCCGGGTTGAAAATATTTTCGGGCAACGCGTTGAACATCCTGCGGGGTGACTTTCGCCAGATTGGTTAGATACGTTGTAAACCACCGATACGAGGAGAACATTGCGGTATATCCCATCCAGAAGGCCTGATTGGTGATGTTCTCGCTTCCATAAGCAAAGCCGGCGCGCGCCTGCTTGACCGCGCGTTTGATCTCATCTTCTGACACACGGACATCCTGCAATTTCTTGATTTCCGCATCCAGCATGGCGATGACTTTTTCCGGTTCACGCCTGGGGTGACAGGTGATGGTGATTCGGTAAAGGAAGGGATCAATTGTGGTCTCCGACCAGCCGGCGATGTCCACCCCATATTCCTTATCCACCAACGCGCGATAAAGCCGCGAAGTTTTGTGAGAAAGTCCGCTGTCGCCGCCCAGCAGGCTTTCCATCACTTGAAGGGGAAAATAATCCGGGTGCGTGGCATCGGGAAAGCGATAGGCAACCTGGATATAAGTCGTTTCGCCCGGGCCTTCAACTGAAAGCCTGATCTCTCCGTTTTGCTCCGGCTCAGGGCGGATCAAGCGGGACGGAGTCGGTCCGCCGGGAATATGCTCGAATAATTCCCCGACGCGCTTCAGCATGGATTCTGTTTCAAAACTGCCGGCAATGGAAAGCACCGCATTATTCGGCACATAGTAAGTGCGGTAATGCCTGTAAAGGTCATCGCGGGTGATGGTGCGCAGGTCGGCCATATCGCCGATGATTTCGTGACGATAGGGATGCACGCGAAAGGAATGATTTTGAACCGCCTCCCCCAGCCTGAAGAGAGGTTCGTTTTCACTTCCCTCCCTTTCGGAAATGATGACCGTGCGCTCGGATGCCACTTCTTTTTCATCGAAGAGACTGTTCGTCATGCGGTCTGCTTCGAGGCGCAGGGCAAGGTCAATTTTATCAGCGGGCATGGTTTCAAAATAGCGGGTCGAATCACGGGACGTGGATGCGTTCCACCGGCCGCCTTCGCGCGAGATGGCTTTATCCAGCATGTTTGCCGGGAATTTTTTCGTCCCCTTGAATTGCATGTGCTCCGTCCAATGGGAGATGCCGGTCTTCCCCGTCGGTTCATCCCGTGAGCCGACCCGGTACCACATCCACGAAGAGATGATCGGCGCGGTGTGAATCTCTTTGAGCATGACCTTCATGCCGTTTTTCAAGGTTACCTGCGTAATGTGATTTGCCATTTGGCTCCAGTAATTACCTATATTCAGTACTTCACGAAAGCGCGTAATTGGCGTTCTCTAACGCCTAATTTGCGCCAGAGAGCGCAAACTACGCGAGGTTTTCGTGATCTACTGATATTTTTCTTTGCAGTCAGACCCTAAAGGTTTCAAAAACCTTTAGGGTCTGACTCTATTTACAAATTGGCTGTTCATCCATATTGAGGGCGCCGGGGTTGAGCAAACAATAAAACGGTCTTACGACGCTCTGCAAACCGGCAAAAGGTTCCTGCAATTGCGTATCTTTCAGCGGAATATCCACATCCACGTTCAAGGTGACGGGGACGGTGGTATCCACCGGCACGGTCAAGTTTAGCATAACCGGAAGGGTTGTGCCCTGGCGCAATACGATGGTCGTCAGGGCGTTGTTGATGTTCAACGCGCCGGAGTTTATCGTCACGCGCGCATCGGTGATCGTCACATCCTGGCTGAGGACCACGTTCGTTTGTTGATTTAGTTGAAGATCGAATTTGACCGGGATGGTGGTTTGGACGGGAATTTTCGTTGTGATGTGGGCGCGTTCCATTTTTTCGAAGTTGGTGTACAGGCCTCCGAGCAGAAAATTCCCGGGATTCAAAGCAACCTCAGGTTTCAAGTTCTTTATGTTCATATACAAGGCAAGCAAGATAATGATGAGGATGAGATTCACCGTCATCGAGAGGACGCTGGCAATCGTCCAAAACGGAGGGCCGAAGTTGAGTCTCAAATCTTTCAGGGAAGGAGATGCCCCTTTCGCAGAAGCAGGCTTCGGGTGAGTCGGAAGCGGGGGCGGCGTCTTGGCCGGTTCATGCACGGCGGGAGTCGGCTCGTTCTTTTTTGCATCATCCATTTTGGGAAGAAAAGAAGCCGCCCCTCCATCCTTTCTTGGGAGGCGCGCAACAGGAGATGGTTTCTTTCCTCCATCAAGGAGTTCGCGCATTTTTTGCGCGGGGTCTTTTTTGTTTTCTTCAGCCATGTTGTCTCCTTTATTTGATGAACCTCATCGTTTTTACACAAATGAAAAAAATGCTGGCTCATGTGTAGTCTGTGTGCGGACGTTAGAGAACGTCTGCTACGCGACCTGCCGAACCCTATCATTTTTGCACAAATGAAAGATGTTATCTTAGTCAGGATTGAAAAAGGATGCAATACACTGTAATCTTAGCATAGGATGAGATTGCTTGTGAAAGGAAGTTTTTTCAAATATAATCTGACTGTTTTTGTCAAAGTTAAGGAGGCTGTGCAACGTGGAAAATAACTTTTTTGTCGCCGTAATCGGCGCGGGCCCGGCTGGCCTGTTTGGCGCTCGTGAACTTGCCGCGCAGGGTGTGCGCGTGGCGGTCTTCAATCGCGACGTGAAAGCCGGCGGCCTCGCCGAATATGGAATCTATCCTGAAAAGCATACGATGAAGGAGGGGCTGCGCAAGCAATTCCGTCAGGTTTTGGAACTTGCCAACATTGATTACTACGGCAATGTCACCATAGGCGCGCGCGGTGATTTGACCCTCGATGAATTGCGCGCACTCGGCTTCGATGCAGTGCTGGTGACGGTGGGCGCGCAAGGCACAAAGTCGCTTGGATTGCCGGGCGAGAATCTCGAAGGCGTGTATCACGCCAAAGACGTTGTCTACTTCTACAACAAACTTCCCCCGTTCAGCCAGAAGAAATTCCGTTTTGGAAAACGCTGTGCCATCATCGGTGCGGGAAACGTGATGGTGGATATTGCACGTCATCTCATCCACGTGCAAAAGGCGGAGGAGGTCATTGCGGTGGTGCGGCGCGGCCCGGGCGAGGTGAACTTCACCAAAGAAGAAATGAAGCATTTGATTTCGTATCTGGATTTGGATGAATTCGACCGCGAAATGGAACGGGTACTGCCCGCCTTGAAAGCGATCAATCAGGACCCGGAAACTGGTCGGCATAAAATTTTGGATGCCCTCCCGAAAGCGGATCCCAAAACTGCGGATGCAAAATTCCACTTCGACTTTCTCGCCTCGCCTGTTGGGATGATCGGCGAAAACGGCGTCATGACCAAACTGGAAGTGGAAGATAATATTCTGGTCGAAAAAGACGGAAAGCCCGCCGCGAAAGGCACCGGCAAAAAACGCACCATTGACGTGGACACGGTCATCTTCGCCATCGGCGACAGAGTGGATGAATCCTTTGGCCTGCCGACAGAATGGAACGAGTTCGTCAAAAGCAAGGAACCGCGCTTCCCGGTGGATGGCCTTTCCTTTGAATCGGCTGTGGAGGGAATCTTCGTCGGCGGCTGGTCGCGCAAAGCTAGCGAGGGGCTGGTCGGCTACGCCCGTAAAGACGGGACAAGCGCGGCGAAAGCCGTTTGGCAATATTTACAGGCCAAACAACCCGGCAATGCCAGCGCCGAAGCGGTTTCGGTCAAAATGAAAGGGTTGAACAAGCCCGTCATTTTGAAAGAAGACATCAAACGTCTCGAAGCGGTGGAAGCCGAAGAAGCCAAAAAGCGCGGACTTGAGGAATTCAAGTTTGCAAGCAACGAAGAGATGCTGCAAGCCATGGGCTTCATGGAGACGGCGTAAGACAAACCTCCGAGTTCTTGAAGAATTCGGAGGTTTTTTGGTTTCGGCTTCAATTATCCAAAAAGATACTGCCTTTATACACGACTTGGGGTCTGATGAAACACTTTGACCTCCCGATTGATCTTGTCGCTCAATTCGCTTTCCGCGACCTCCAAATCATAGCGGACTTGCAAACGAAGCCAGACTGCCGCACTCGTACCGAAATAACGGGCAAGTCGCATGGCAGTATCTACGGTAACGGATCGTTCGCCGTTAACAATCTGGCTGATGCGAATCGGGGTGACGCCGATGTCATGAGCCAGACGATATTGGCTCAATCCAAGCGGCTTCATAAAATCTTCGAGCAAAATTTCGCCCGGATGAATAGGTGATAGGGTTTTGTCCATCATAGTTTCTCTCATTCGTGATAATCCACAATCTCAACATCCTTCGCCTTGTTACCTGACCATTTGAAACAAATTCGCCATTGGTCATTAATACGGATACTATATTGCCCGGCCCTGTCGCCTTTTAGCTTCTCAAGACGATTTCCAGGGGGCGCGAGTAAATCCTGCAAGTCTTCCGCATCATCCAGATAAATCAACTTTCGGCGGGCTGTTCGCTGAATGTCTTTCGGAAGTTTCCGTGAAATCTGACCCTGAAAGATTTTCTCAGTTTCATCAGAGGCAAAGGATTCAATCATGGACTGATAGTATCACGCGGCGATAATATTTTCAAGTGACAAATTCGGAAAATGAAACGCGGATACGATTTCACTTTTTATCGAATCCCAACTCCCTCAACACCTCCTCCGTATGCTCCCCCATCAAAGGCGGATGTAAACGATATTCCACAGGCGTGTCGCCCAATTTCAACGGCGAGCCGACGAGAGGCAACTCGCCAATGGTGGGATGCTTCATCTTCACCAGCATTTCGCGTTCTTTCACCTGTCCCATGGAAAAGACCTGCTCGAAGTTGTTGATCGGCCCGCAGGGAATCTCGGCCTGCTCCAAAGCCGAAAGCCACTCACCCGAAGTGCAAGTCACAAAAATGGATTTGAGCAAGGCGATCAATTCCTCGCAGTTTTCCACGCGCCCGGAGTTTTTTGCAAATCGCGGATCATTTGCCAATTCCAATTTCCAATTTCCCATTTGATAACCGTCCGCGCCGCCCAGGTCGCCGAGAACCATCGTACAATAGGGGCCGGCAAGCACGCGGCTCAAATCCAACACACGGATTCCCTGTAAGGGTTGCATAGTTCTCCTTTTCCATGTCATTGCTTCGTCGGGCTACGCCCTCCTCGCAATGACATAAAAACGCAAAATGAAACGCGACATCTATTTTAGCAAACCAATCATGAATGCGGCGGGATCATTGGGATTCAGCCCAGACCTCCGAGTTTTTAAAGAACTCGGAGGTCTCAACGACTTCGGAGCCTTCATCACGAATCCGATCTCTCTGCGCCCGCGCCTGCCGACTCCCCAACCGGCTTTGATCGAATTCCCCGGCGGATTCCTGCTACATACCGGCTTACCGAATCCCGGTCTCGCGGCAGTGATCAAAAAACACGGCGCGCGCTGGGACCGTTCAGAGTTGCCAATCATCGTCCACCTCATGGCCGACCGTCCCGAAGAGACCATGCACATGGTTCGTATGCTCGAAGGAATCGAAAATGTGATGGCGGTTGAACTCGGCTTTGCTCCGCTACTGACGAACGACATCATCCTGCTGACTTTGGAAATGTGTCTGGGCGAAGTGCCGTTAATATTTTCACTGCCGGTGGAGCAAGTGTTGCCGCTTGGGCCAAAGTTAATTGAGGGAGGCGCTTCGGCGATCAGCATTGCCCCTCCGCGCGGGGCATTGATGAGCGATAAAAATAAAATGACCACCGGTAGAATCTATGGGCCGTCGCTTTTTCCGCAGTCGTTGAATGTTGTCCGCTCGGCGGCACTGATCGGGATTCCCATCATCGGCGCGGGAGGTGTGTGGACGGAAAAGGATGCCGCCGATATGCTTTCGGCGGGGGCAATGGCTGTCGAAACAGATGCCAGTTTGTGGGTCCCGAAAGAGGCGGGTGCGTTTTGGGAGGATTCTGCCCATTAAGTAGAATCAGTTCGCCCGTCGGCATGATCCGCGTTCTTCATCCAAATAAAAAAGAGTCCCACTTTTCAGCGGAACTCTTTTTTGGTTGGCTAAATATTACAGGACAACGACATCAGCGGCCTGCAAACCTTTGGGGCCTTTTTCGATGGAGAACTCCACCTTCTGGCCTTCCTGCAGGTTCTTGAAGCCGTCGCCGCGAATGGCCGAGAAGTGAACAAACACATCCGGGCCGCCTTCGCGCTCGATAAAACCGAAACCCTTGGTGCCGTTGAACCATTTAACCGTACCGACTACACGTTCAGACATTTTTGCCTCCTAAGCAAAAAAAGAAAAATAAGGTGACGCAATGTCTTTCATCGGGCGGTTAAACAAAACGGCTCAAAGGCGGTGCTTTGAGCCATCATCTTCATACTTCCACAACGAAAAGCCACTTGCATCCTACAATGTAACATTATCATGAAATTCTCATCTTGGCAATTATTTTGCAGGTTCAAGAATCATCACGGGGATGTGGCGGTGGGCGGCGCGGACTTTATACAGATCATATCCCTTGTAATAGGAAACGGCCATTTGCCAGTATTTTTCGTATTCCTCTCCCTCGACCTCACGGGCAAGGTATCTTTGCTCACGCCCATTGACCTGCGCCGTGCAAAGCGGATTCTTCTTCAGGTTGTAATACCAGCCGGGGTTGTGTTGCCTGCCGAAGTTGGAGCCGATGAGCGCGATCTTTTCGCCATCGAACAGACTCACCAACGGCATGGTGCGGGGCTGACCGCTTTTTGCTCCGATGGTTGTGAGTTGAATGATGGGCAGGCCAACGATTTCTGTTACCGTGTGCCGCCCGTTGGAAAGTTTGAACATGATCGCATCCAGCCGATGCAGGGTAACGGCTAAAAACGCCGAAACCCAGCGCAACATCAGGAAGCGATGAAGCAGTTTTTGAAATGAATTCGGTTTTATGTTCATCGTTCCAGCCAGATGGTGACGGGGCCGTCGTTATGAATTTCCACTTCCATGTGCGCGCCGAATCGACCGGGTTGCGTGGGCACGCCGTGACCGCGCAATAATTCAATGAAGCGCTCCACCAATGGAGCGGCAACATCGGGCAGTGCCGCATCTGTAAATGAAGGGCGGCGGCCTTTGCGGGCATCGGCGTACAATGTGAATTGCGAAACGACAATGGCCTCGCCTTTCACATCCAGCACGGAGAGGTTGGTTTTGCCTTGTTCATCTTCGAAGATTCGCAGGTTGGCAGTTTTTTCTGCAAGGAAGGCGGCCTGCTCCTCCCCATCGCCGTGACCGACGCCCAATAAAATCAGCAGACCTTTTCCGATTTTGGAAACGGTCTGCTGGTTGACGGTGACGCTTGCTTTTGAAACTCGCTGGATGAGAAGGCGCATGGGGGAAAGGTAAAAAATGTAGACAGGTATACAAGTAAACAGGTAAACAAGCGTCACGTATTTACGTGTGTACCTGTTTACCTGTCTACTTCAATTACGGCAACTCCATCGCTTCGCGCACTTCAACCATGGTCTGCTCGGCAATGGCGCGGGCGCGTTTGGCGCCGTCGTTCAAAACGTCTTGAATATTATTCGGGTTGGATGCGAGTTCGGCGCGTTTGGCGCGGAACGGCTCGAGGTTTTTGTTGAGATTGGCGGCAAAGCGCAGTTTGCAATCCACACAGCCGATGCCGGCCTTGCGGCATTCGGTGTTGATCATGTCCACTTCCTCCTGCGGGGAGAAAAGTTTGTGCATGGTGAACACGTTGCACACATCCGGGTTGCCGGGATCGGTCTTGCGCTGACGCGCCGGGTCGGTGACCATCTCGCGCACACGCTTGACCGTCTCTTCGGGGGTGAGCGCCAGCTCGATGTGGTTGTTCAAACTCTTGCCCATCTTGTCCTTGCCATCAATGCCCAGTACCTTCAACACCTCGGTATGTTTCACCTGCGGCTCGATCAACGTCTTTGTCTTGTAGCGATAATTGAACGAGCGCACGATCTCGCGCGCAAATTCCACATGCGGAGCCTGGTCAATGCCCACCGGTACCACATCCGTTTTGTAAAGCACGATGTCGGCGGTCATCAAAACAGGGTAGCCCACCAGCCCATAATTCACGTTTTCAGGCTGTTGACGAACCTTTTCCTTGAACGTCGGCAAATCGGTCAATTTGCCAAGCGGCGTGACCATCGAAAGGTACGTGTGCAGTTCCATCACCTGCGGCACATGCGACTGCACAAATAAAATCGACTCCTCGGGACGAATGCCCGCGGCCAGCCAGTCCAGCGCCATCTCGAAGGTATTCTGCTTCAACTCCTGCGTGGTCTCCACCGTGGTCAACGCATGGACATCCACAATGCAATAGACGCATTCGTAATCGTCCTGCATCGCAACGTAATTCTTGATCGCACCCAGATAATTCCCAAGATGCTGACGACCCGTCGGGCGCGCGCCCGAAAAAACCCTGCCTTTTTTTGCCATTCTTTTCCTCTTTGTTGAGCGGGATAATATCCCGCTTTACGATACGATTTTCGAAATGAGATTGACGATCTCGTCCGCTTCCGCATGACGTTTCGTCTGTAATTTTGAATAGATCAACTGCCCGTTCACACTGACCTCGAACCTGCCTCCGTCCGAGGGAATTAACGCCACCGATTCAATGACGTACTCGTACTCCTTCAGCAGTTCCTCCGCCAGACTCACGGCCCGGCCGGTGTAATGTCACACCGCGCAATAGACGATCTCGATTTTCAGCATGATGCTCCATCTCTGTCATTGCGAGCCACCGCTCTTGCGCTTGGGTGGCGAAGCAATCTCCATTTCAACGAGAGGATTGCTTCGTCGCTCCCCTTCGCTTACGCTCAGGGTCGCTTCTCGCAATGACATGACATTTTAAATTGTTAGAAAATTATAACATGAGGCGCTGAAGGCTTGCCCGGCCCTGTCAACCGCGCTATAATGCCAACCGTTGTTCGAAAGTAGTGCAAGGAGAAAATATATGCCAGTCTATACCTATCGCTGTGAAGCCTGTGGTGTGCAGTTCGAACGCCATCAATCCTTCACGGATGCCCCGCTGAAAACCTGTCCCGAATGCCGCAAGAAGGCGCTGAAAAAAGTCATCACCCCCACCAGGATCATTTTCAAAGGTTCCGGATTCTACGCAACCGACCACAAATCGCCTTCGGGAGATTCATCCCACACGAAGAAAACCGGCAAGAAGGAAAAATCGAGCGAGGCGAAGGGAAGCGCATCCACCGAAAGCAAATCGCCTTCGAGCGGCGGCTCGGAATAGACCAGCGATCCAGCAAGCGTGGCGCAAATTGCGCTACGCTTTTTGTTATAAAGGAGAAAACATCATGTCCATGGAAGATATTCTTAAAGCACTCGTCGATTCGCGCCAGCAGGGGGGTTCCACGCAGGGCGCGGACGCGATGACCAGTTTGATCGGCGGCCTGCTCGGAGGCGGAGGATCACAAGGCGGGGTGAATCTGTCTGATGGAGT
>JBBIUO010000042.1:3929-5137 GCA_037440205.1 Chloroflexota bacterium | reverse complement strand
TGGCGGGCTGATGGGAGGCGCGCAACAAGCTCAAAGCGCAAGCCAGCCGCAGGCCGGCGGCTTGAGCGACATGATGGGCGCGCTCGAAGGGATCATGGGCGGGCAAAGCGGAATGCAAACCGCGGGCGACCCGGTCATGATGTTGCTTCAACCCTTCATCGAGCCGCTTGCGAAGAAAGCCAACATCCCTCCCGCCATTGCAATGGTCGTGGTCTCTTTCGTGGCGCATAAACTGCTTGCCCATCACCCCAGCTCGGGGCGCGATTCCAACACGTTCGATCTCGATGAATTGCTGGGTCAACTCGGCTCATCGGGCAAGGTCGATTCGGGTTTACTGCACAACAGCGGCATGGTCAGGGAAATCTCGAAGAAGACCGGTCTCGATGAAGCCACCGCCGAAAAGAGCCTGGGTCTTGCATTTTCGCTCGTTGGGCAGGGAGCGGCAAGCCTTGCGAACAGGAACTCAAGCAGGCCTTCGCCAAAGCCAAAGGTTCCAGCCGCACAACCGATGAAACCCGGCGGAGGGAAAATCGGTGTGAACAGTAAAGCGAAAGCGGTAAAGAAGTGAGAATCAAAAGAGCGGGATTGCGGTCCCGCTCTTTTTTATTTAACTCAAGTTGCTACTATGAATTTTGATCTGATTTTGAACGAGATTTTTAACGCAAAGTCGCCAAGACGCCAGAATTTTGTGTTTTTCTCTTTGCGACTTCGCGTCTCCGCGTTAAAACTTGTGCAACTTGTGCAAGGTGGCAACTTGGATTATTTACGATATTCTGCTTGATCGCAAAGTGAACTTTGCAGTACATCAGGCTAGGAAACTGCCTGGGATTTTTGCACCCGTTTCAAGGTCCAGAAAGAAGCGAAGAGCAGGGGGATGATCGCGATAGTTGCGCTGATCCATGCCATCGTATTGTATCCAAGCGAGGCGAAGATGAATCCACTTTCTAAACTTCCAAGCGCGGAGGCGAGGCCAACGAGCAAATCGTTGAAGCCCTGGGTACGGGCGCGTTCGGCCGGGGAGAGTTGATCGGCAAGCAACGTGGAGCCGCCGACGAAACAAAAATTCCAGCCGAGGCCGAGCAAAAATAATGCGACGCCGAGCGGCAACACGTCGGGTGAGAGAGTGGCGGCGATGCAGGCGACAACGAGCGTGGCCGCGCCGGTGATGATGACGGCCTTGACCGAGTCGTCGTAGCGCAGGTCTTCAA
>JBBIUO010000042.1:0-3908 GCA_037440205.1 Chloroflexota bacterium | reverse complement strand
GCAAACATGCCAAACGTGTGCGATGAAATGACCATCGAAATATCGGTGAGTTCGTGATGATGCCCGCGCATGTGCAAAGAGGTGATGACCATGACCAGCACCATGACCATTTGCCCCAGCACCATGCTGATGAGCGCGACCAATGCGGCGGGTTGGCTGAAGATTTGACGAACGCTTCGCACTACCCGTGAGCGGACGATTGTATCCGGGAATTGTTCCGCCACCTGTTTGCCGATCTCGCGCGGGTCGGGGCGCAGACCGATGAAAACGACCACTGCCGCAATCGCAAACAGAGCGAGGCTGACAAGATACGCGCCCGCGAGTTCGTCAATGCCCCATGAGCCGACGAGGCCGCCTGCCGGGCCCGCAACGAACGGGCCGACCACCGAACCGACTGTCCCGCCGATGACCACGTTTGAAATCGCGCGCCCGCGAGCAGATACACCGCTGTTGGAACGCCGGCCCAGTCAGAATGTCCGCTGAGTTCCTTGCCGACGATGGAATTCAAGGTGGCCGCGGCGATAAATCCCGCCGAGACGAGGGATTGCTGTGCGAAGAGGATACCGGTAATTTTTCTTGCGATGGATTCGAGGTTGGGCATTTGTAACATCCTTTGGGCGGGTAATGAGCGGGAGTATCAGTACTTCACGAAAGCGCGTAATTGGCGTTCTCTAACGCCTAATTTGCGCCAGAGAGCGCAAACTACGCGAGGTTTTCGTGATCTACTGAGTATAACAAATAAAAAATGACCCTGAGCCGAAAACCCAGGGTTGTCTCTTTTTACCAGACTATCGAACTATGAAACGAACAGACCAACTGACTAAAACTACCTCCCCATCGCATCCATCACCGCCACCGCCGCGATTTGCACGATGGCATTCACATCGTCACCGGTTTGCAGGACGTGTACCGGCGCGCCCATGCCAAGCAGAATCGGGCCGATGGCCTTTGCGTTGCCGAGACGTGAAAGCAGTTTGTATGCAATGTTGGCAGATTCAAGCGAAGGGAAGACCAGCACATTGGCATCCTTCACAGCACTGAACGGATAGCGTTCGTCCACGATCTCCGACACAACGGCCGTATCTGCCTGCATTTCACCGTCCACGCGCAGGTCGGGGCGGCGCGCTTTGACCAACCCCACAGCCTTGCTCACCTTCTCCGAAAGCGGATGAGGTGTGGAACCGAAGTTCGAGAATGAGAGGAATGCCACACGCGGCTCGATTTCCAATTTTTTGGCGTAATCCGCCGCGAGACAGGCGATCTCCGCCAGGTCTTCGGAGGTGGGATCAATGTTCACGGTGGCGTCGGTGAAGAGATAAACGCGGTCGTCCACGATCATGATGTAAACGCCCGCCGCGCGCGCGCCTCCATTGGCGGTGTGGTGGATGCGTAACGCCGGGCGGATCACGTCGGGATATTCATAGGTCAGGCCGGAAACGAACGCGTCGGCGGCTCCCATTTTGACCATCATCGGGCCGAGGATGTTCACGTCACGGATGCGCTTTGCCGCAATGACGGTTGTGACTCCCTTGCGTTCGCGCAAATCGTGATATGCCTGTGCGTACTGCTCGAGTTTTTCAAAGTTGGAGGGATCAACGATCTCCGGCTTGTAATCCAGTGAAAGTGACTGGAGGTGCGCCTGAATGACCTCGGGTTTGCCGATCAGAATCGGCGTGGCGATTCCCTCTTCCTTGATCTGGTATGCGGCGCGAATCACTTTCTGCTCCTCGCCTTCTGCAAATGCCACGCGCTTCTTTCCGCCCGAAGAACGCGCCTTGTTTTGGAAGAAGTAACGAATCTGCTCGCCCTTGCCCTGGCGGAATGCAAGTTGCTCGCGGTACTCGTCAATGTCAATCGGTTTGCGGGCCACACCAGTCTTCATCGCCATTTCAGCGACGGCGGGCGCCTCCCACAACAGCACGCGCGGATCGAGCGGTTTGGGGATGATGTACTCGCGCCCAAACTTGATACTCTCGCCGCCGTACGCGCGGATGACCGAATCGGGCACATCCTCCTTTGCGAGCGCGGCCAGCGCCTTGGAAGCCGCGAATTTCATTTCTTCGTTGATGCCCTTCGCGCGGACATCCAACGCGCCGCGGAAGATGAACGGGAAGCCCAGCACATTGTTCACCTGATTAACATAATCGGAGCGGCCGGTGGCGATGATGACATCCTTGCGCGCTTCTCTCGCAAGCTCGGGCTTGATCTCCGGATCGGGATTCGCCATCGCGAAGATGATCGGGTCCTTCGCCATGGACTTGACCATTTCCGGCGTCATCACATTTGCCACGGATAGGCCGTAAAAAACGTCGGCGCCGCGAAGCGCATCGGACAGAGTCCGTGCATCGGTCTCGACAAGGAAGCGCTCCTTGTATTTGTTCATGCCTTCCTTGCGTCCCTTGTACACCACGCCTTTGCTGTCGCAGAGCATGATGTTCTCGCGCTTCACGCCCCAACGGATGGCAAGTTCTGCGCAGGAGATGGCCGAAGCGCCCGCGCCTGAGATCACCAGCCGCACTTCGCTGTGTTTCTTGCCGACGATTTCCAGCGCGTTTGCAAGGCCGGCAGAAGAAATGATCGCCGTGCCGTGCTGGTCATCGTGGAAGACCGGGATATCGAGCATCTTCTTCAATTCTTCTTCGATGTAAAAACATTCGGGGGCTTTAATATCCTCGAGATTGATCCCGCCAAAGGTCGGTGAGATCGCGGCCACCACTTTGATGATCTCATCCGGGTCGTGCGAATTGACCTCGATGTCGAACACGTCAATATCCGCAAACTTTTTAAATAAAACGCCCTTGCCTTCCATCACGGGTTTGCCGGCCAGCGCGCCGCGATCTCCAAGACCGAGGATCGCCGTGCCGTTGGAAATCACCGCGACCAGGTTGCCCTTCGACGTGTATTCATACGCATCCTCGGGGTTCTTTTCGATCTCCAAAACCGGTTCCGCCACGCCGGGGGAATAAGCCAGGCTCAAATCCCGTTGCGTATCCATCGGCTTGGTGGGGACAATTGCCACTTTGCCGGGTTTGCCTTTCAGGCGATGATATTCGAGAGCATCTTCGCGAGTAAATTTAGCCATAGAGCCTCCAATGAATTTGTGATTGCCGCAGGTTTCATACGGCATTAGCCCGCAAATTATCACATGACTTATCCCAAAAAAGTAGTTCCTTTTGTCACGATTTTGGGCGATAACTGCCAAGACCTATATGTTCTTACCCCAATCAGGTAAAAAGTTCCGGTTTGCAGGGAATCAATTTACGAGAAAAAATCAATCACAGCCCGGCAGATCAACTCGATCTCCGCCTCGGTCAACTCCGGGTACAGCGGCAGGGACAGCGCCTCGCGCGATGCCAACTCCGTGTTTGGAAAACTCCCCGCAACATGGCCGAGGTCGGCATACGCCGGTTGAAGATGAATCGGAACGGGATAATGAATCAATGAGTGAATGCCGCGCTCTCTCAAATATTCCCTCAACGCATCGCGCCGCGGATGGCGGACGACAAATTGATGAAATACGTGGCTTGCATTCTCAGGCCAGGCTGGCAAAACCAAATCTGTTTTCGAGAGCAAATCAAAATACAAAACAGCCAGTTGTCTGCGGCGCGCATTCCATTCATCCAGGTGGCGCAGTTTGACGCGCAGGATTCCCGCCTGCAATTCATCGAGGCGGCTGTTCATTCCCTTGATCGAACTCACATAACGTTCCTTCCAGCCATACTGCCGCAGAAGCCGCACCTTTTCAGCCAGCGCAGAATCATTCGTCACAACCGCTCCCCCATCGCCAAACGCACCGAGATTCTTCGTCGGATAAAAACTGAACGCGGCAATATCTCCCCACGCGCCAACCTTGCGGCCATCATACAAAGCGCCATGCGCCTGCGAACAATCTTCCACAACGAGCAGAT
>JBBIUO010000041.1:13879-16634 GCA_037440205.1 Chloroflexota bacterium | reverse complement strand
CGTGATGCGTAACTCGTAACCTGTAACTTGCAACCTTCATCCCACAACCGCTTCCCCGCGCCTCACGCCGAGCATCAGCCACAATGCAATCGCCATGAAAAACGGAGCGATCAACATGATGACGTTGTAATTATTACCTGTCAATTGAATCGCCCAACCGTTGACATTCGGCCCGACGATGGCCGAGAGCGTGGAGAACAAGTAATACAAACCGGTGAAGGTGCCGATGCGCGCCGCGTTGGTCAAATCCACGATCATGGGCAGGGAATTGATATTGATCAACGCCCAGGCCGCGCCGCCAAAAATAAGCAGGACGCCCGCCAGCGTGAGCATACGCGGCCCGCCCTCAACAAGTGGAATGCCAACCAGGGGCAGGGGCGCGATGCCGGTCAGCAGTGCTTTGGCGGGAGTCACATAAAGCAGGACGAGCATGATGACGAGGGTGATCAAACCAATGGAGATGGTGATGCGCCGCCCGATTTTGCCCGCGATGAACCCCGATGGAATAGCGAATAAAACGAAGAACAATGGAAGTACCGAAAGCAGGGTCGCGCCGTCGCCTTCATGCAAGCCGAGATGATTTTTGGCATAAAGCGTGAAGAAGGTCTCCACCGCAGAAAAGCCGATGAACCAGAAAAAGATGGCGAAGAGGATGCGAAGCCCGCTTTTGTCTTCGTCATTGATCACTTCACGCAGGCTGGCGATCATGCCGGGTTGTTGTTCTGCGGCTTCGTATTCCTTCGGCTCCTCGATGAAGAGATAGACAACGAGCGCGGAAAGCAAAACCAACCCGGAACCGAGCCAGAACGGGAAGTTTGGACTCATCTTGTACAACATGCCTCCGGTCTGCAAAGCGACAATCGTGCCGACGCCGCCCATGAAGTTGATGATGCCATTCGCCTGCGAGCGGAATCCGGAAGGGGTGATGTCGGGCATCAAGGCAATGACGGGCGTTCGCCAGAATGCCGCGCTCAGCAACAGGGTGCTGGTACAGGCCACAAACAGCGGAAGGATGGCGGGCAACGGAATCAACCCGAAGGCAATGCCCGTGATCGGCGCGCCGATCAGCAAGAATGGAATCCTGCGGCCCAGCGGCGTTCGCAACCGGTCAGACCATGCGCCGACGGGCGGCTGGATGAATAACGCCGCGATGTTGTCCAGCGTCATGAAAAACCCGATGACAATTGGGGAGAGGTGAAATTTTTCCGAGAGAAAGATCGGGACAAAGGCGTTGTACACACCCCAGACCACACTCAAACCAAAGAAGCCGAAGCCGAGCAGGAAGGTCTTGCCGTAGTTGAGCCGAGCGGACATGGGAACTCCTTCAATTTACGATTTACGATTTACGATTGGCGTAAAACACAAAGCCCATACGTTGTTCACTTGTTACTCATTTCTCGTTTCCTGTTTCTTTATCCCATTCAAAAATTTTATATCCTCCTTCGTCAATTCCGCCTTCTCCAGCATATCGGGTCGTTTTTTGAATGTTCTTTCCAAGGCCTGCTCGCGCCGCCATTTTTCAATTTTAGCGTGATCGCCGGAGAGCAAAATGTCGGGGGCCTTCCAGCCTCGAAACTCGGGCGGACGGGTGTAGTGCGGATATTCGAGCAGGCCCATGGCGTGCGAATCGTCTTGTGCGCCGGTGGGGTCGCCAAGCACATCGGGGAGAAGGCGCGAGATGGCGTCAATCAAAATGAGCGCGGGGAGTTCGCCGCCGGTCAGCACGTAGTCGCCGATGGAAATTTCATCGGTGACGAGATGCTCGCGGATGCGTTCGTCTATGCCTTCGTATCGTCCGCAGAGCAGGGCAATGTGCGGATGTTGTGAAAGTTCCTGCGCGATGGCCTGATCGAAGACACGTCCCTGCGGGGTGAGGAGAATGATTGGGATGTTTGATTCAGGCCCGGGCGGAGTCTGATTCGGATCCAATCCCAAAACCGTTTCCACCGCTTCAAAGACAGGCTCCGGCTTCATCACCATCCCGCCGCCGCCGCCGTAGGGCGTATCGTCAGTGACGTGATGTTTGTCGTGGGTATAATCGCGGATGTTATGCACGCGCACATCGATCAGTCCCCGCTCACGGGCGCGTTTGATAATGCTGGTTTCAAGATACGAGGAGAAAACTTCGGGAAGGAGGGTGAACACCTCAAATTGCATGGAGCGATTTTAGCATAGAAATAAGTCTGCCCGTCCGCCACCCCAGGCGGTTCCCGCCTTGTGAGCGGCGCGAAGCAGTATAATTGACACATGAGCGAACGCCTGCGGAAGATCGAGCAGATATGTAAAAAATACCAGGTCAGGGCGCTTTACGTTTTTGGCAGCCGCGGGTTGGAGTTGTTTCAGGCCATCCAGGACGATTCGATTCAACTTGCCAATTCGCCCAGCGATCTGGATTTTGGGGCATTGACCCGTTCGCCATTTTCCATGGAAAGCAAAGTCAATTTGACGCTGGAACTGGAAGATCTGTTCGGCCTTTCAGGGATTGACCTGTTCATTTTGCAGGAAGTGGATGCCTTTCTTGCAGTAAACATTATTCGCGGGGAGCGTATCTTTGCGGAAGATTCCCATCTTGCAGATGAATACGAGTTGTTTGCGCTTCGCCGGGCGGGGGATTTGGCGGATCTGGAGCGCCAGCGAATGACGGCAATTTTACAGGAGACATGACATGGTACCGGGGAAAATCCTGAAACGCGTGGTGGCGGATCGCCTCGCATGGATGGAGAAGATGATGACCGAGATCCGCGCCCTGCCGCTC
>JBBIUO010000041.1:5785-13869 GCA_037440205.1 Chloroflexota bacterium | reverse complement strand
GAGTCCAAATCAACGTTTATGCAGGATACACGGAACGTCTGGGCGGCGGAATCCTGCCTGCGCCGCGCCTTGGAGTCCCTCTTCGACATGGGCAGACACATCGCCGCAAAGGGGTTTGGCGAGGCTGTCACTGAATACAAAGAGATTGCCTCGACGTTGCATCGGCGAAACATCCTTTCAACCAGCGATTTCGAACTGATGAAAAAGCTGGCTGGATATCGAAACAGACTCGTCCATTTTTATCACGAGGTCAGCGCAGACGAATTATTTGAGATATGCGCTTTCCACTTGAAGGATGTCGAGCAAATAACAAGGTCCCTGCGTTCGTGGCTTGCGAACAATCCCACTCTCATGGACGAGACCTTGTAAGTCAACTTCAAATATTCAAGGCAGATCATCCATGAACAACTACATCGCCCTGATCATCACCTTTGCAGTCTCGCTTTTCTTTCTGCGCCTGATGGACTTCATCGCGCACCGCGGCTGGATGGATGGAAAACTCAGCCGCAAGATCATTCACATCGGCACAGGGCCTCTTTTCGTGTTGTGCTGGTTCCTTTTCAACGACGCGCCCGAAGCGCGCTGGCTGGCCGCGCTTGTGCCGTTCGCTGTGACCGCGCAATTTGCATTGATCGGTCTCGGCGTCATCAAAGATGATGCGTCTGTGCAGGCCATGTCGCGCACCGGCGACCCGAAGGAAATTTTACGCGGTCCGCTGTACTACGGAATCATGTTCGTCGTGCTGACGGTGGTCTACTGGCGGGATACGCCCATCGGCATCATCGCGTTGATGATGATGTGCGGCGGCGACGGCATTGCCGACATCGTCGGGCGGCGCATCGCTTCGCCGAAACTGCCGTGGAGCGGAGAAAAATCCGTCGCGGGCATGCTCAGCGTGTTTCTCGGCGGCTGGCTGATGGCGGGAATCATCATTTTCATTTATGTTATGGCTGGCGTGTTTCCATCCCCATTTTCCAATTACATCCTGCCGATCACGCTCATCGCGCTGGCGGGTGCGGCGGTCGAGTCATTGCATTTCAGGGATATTGACAATGTGACGATGACTCTCGCTTCGGCGCTGGTGGGAAGTTTGTTTTTCTAGTTGCCATGTCGTTGCGAGCCGCCGCTCTTGTTCTTCGGCGGCGAAGCAATCTCCAATCCTGCACAGAGATTGCTTCGGGAAAAACACCCTCGCAATGACATTATTCTTCCTTCTGCAAAATCATCACCTTGTAGGCCTCGGCAAATTCGAGGCCTTTTTCTTTGCCTTCCTCTTTTGCCCACTCGCGCATCCATTCATCCACGTCGTGCGTATCCGACTGGCTGACGTGTTTTTTCAAGGCTTCGATTTTGACGGCGATGGTTTCGCTGATGTCAACCCACGTATCGGGTTTTTCCGCGCCGTGAATGTACAGCCGTTTGACATCATGCGGTTCATACCCCGCTGTGAGCAGGTCGGTGAAAATGAGCCTTGTCCCCGCCGACGGAAAGACCGCGTACACAGCCGCTTCCGCCGCGGCGCGATGATCCGGGTGGTTGATGTATCCATTTCCGTAGAACCAGGCCGAGGGGTCGCCTGAAACGACTACGTCAGGCTTGTAGATGCGGATGAGTCGAGTCAGGTCTTTTCGCAGGGCAAGGCTTGGGACCAGTTCTCCATCGGGGTAATGAAGGAAAACCGTTTCGGAAATGCCGAGCGCTTCGTTGGCGGCAAGTTGTTCGGCCTCGCGGATCTTTGCCAGTACGGGTTTGTAATCTGCGTTGTTTGCCGCATGGTTCGAGCCTGAGTCGCCGCTGGTGATAAGAACGGAGATGACTTTGCATCCCGATTTGGCCCATTTGGCAAGCGTGCCTGAAACGGTAAAATCCTGGTCATCGGGATGCGCTTGAATGGACATTGCGATCTTTGGGAGATATTCTTTTTCGTCGGACATGGCGGTGATTTTACCAGACCCTTTAAATTGAGAGAGCCGGGCCGCCTGTCCCGGCTCTCTTTCACAAGGAGGAGAAGAAATGAGCCTGAACAAACTTTATCATGGGAATGCGGTCACTGCTTGACGCCAGCCCTACGCATCTCCAATGATTCCACGACGGTCGTTTATTGCCTCTTTTGCACCATAGGGACCCTGTGTCCCAATTTTTTCAATCCGCGTACAAGGGAGGGAACGCTCAAAGTCTGTTGGCAAACAGCTCAAGCCGCCGCCCTTTGTGGAACAACCCTGCAGGCGCGGTGCCTTGCAAGTAAATCCTTTGTCGGGGACGGCGAAGGGAGCGCATGTGCACTCGCGGGCAGATACGTTTCCCAAAATGGGTTGGGCGCTGATAAAATTACAGCCATCCCCGGGCTGGGACGGGTTCATTTAGAAATTTTCAGGAAAGCGTTCATGAGCGAAAATTCGAACAACAACTTTAAGGATGTTACAAAAAAGGCCACAAGGAGCATGGGGTGGAATTATCTTTCCTTTGGCCTCGGAAAAGCATTGAACCTTGCCACGGTCTCCATTCTGGCGCACCTGCTCGCGCCGGAATATTTCGGGTTGGTTGCGCTGGCGACCCTGACCATGGATCTGCTTGCCATTGTCAACGACATGGGTCTGGGCGCCGCCCTGATCCAGAGAAGGGACAGAATGGAGGAGGCATCCAATATCGCTTTTTCCATGACCGTTGCCTCCGGCGTGGTATTTACCGTCATCACATTCCTGATCGCTCCTTATGCCGCGATCTTTTTCGATGAACCGCAGGTGACGAGCGTCATCCGCTGGCTGGGGCTGACCTTCCTGCTGGCTTCCCTCGGCACCACTCACAACATCCTGCTTCAACGCGAGATGAACTTCCGAAAAAAGATCATCCCCGACCTGGGAAACACAGCAGTGAAGGCGGTCGTCTCGATCGGCCTGGCGCTGGCGGGGTTTGGCGTTTGGGCGCTGGTCATTGGGCAGTTGGCCGGGACGGCGTTGTCCTCTGTCATCCTATGGATCGTGGAGCCATGGAGGCCGAGATTAACCTGGGATTCCGGGATCGCAAAGGACCTGTTCAAGTATGGCCTGTCCATCATGGGGAACAATGCCATCTCCGCGTGGGAGGATAATTTCGATTATTTCATCATCGGGCTCGTTTACAACTCCACGGCGCTGGGCATTTACACCCTGGCCTACAAACTGCCCCAGACGCTCGTGCTGAACATCCTGTGGGTAATGACCGCCGTTCTGTTCCCCGCCTTTTCCTCCCTGCAGGAAAACCTGGAGGAACTAAAGAGAGGCTTCCTCACGACCATGAGGTATGTTGAACTGCTCGTCACACCGCTTTGCCTGGGCATGTTCATCGCGGCGGACCCGATCATCCGGGTGGCCTTCGGCGAGCAATGGCTCGATGCAATACCGATCCTGCAGGTATTAAGCCTCTACGCCTGGGTGGTATCCATCGGCTTCCACGTGGGCGATGTGTACAAGGCCATCGGCCGGCCGGATATTCTTATTAAAACATCCATCCCCATGTTCGTCCTTCGCATCTTTCTATTGTGGCTCGGCGCGCAATACAGCCTGGTCGGCGTCGGCATGGGACATCTCATTGGCGGCATCATCTCGACCATTCTCCGCTACTTTGTCGCGGCGCACTTCCTGAAGTTATCCTTCACGGAGGTTGTAAAAGAACTGACCGCCTTCCTTTGCGGGCTTGGGTTGATCGCATTGACGATCCCCGCCAGTTATCTCACTGCCGGCGATTCTCCCCTGGTCAGGTTGATCGTGATCGGCCTGGCAGGCGCAATAGGATACCTTGTGTTGGTATGGTTCGTCGAGCGGGATTCGGTCATGAGCGCGTTACGAATGGTGGGCATCCGCCTAAATACAATCTGAAATATGGCGTTTTTCTGACTTTACTCTAACTCAGAGGCAGATCAATAAAAAGGGGATAGTCCCCGGATCCACCGCCCTGTGGCCTGTTTCCCGCCATTGAAGAGTCGTCGCCCCGGATCAAAACCGGAAGGCGGCGGAATTATTCATCACACGCGGATAATCCATTCACCCACGCACACGGTCATTGACCGGTACATATATTCGTTGCCGCTTCTTTTGGTGTTCTATCGCTTGTAAAAATCCCCCAATGAGGTTCAGGGTCAGGCCATGGATACGTCCCGTCCGGGTTCTGGTCACCAATATGTTTCCATGGCGCATCAAAAGCTTCAAATACCACGAACAATACATTTGTTTTACGCAACAGTCTGTAATATTCCGCCTGACGGGATTCACTGACATCGAGGTCGCCATCCGTCGGCAATCCCACTTCCTTGAAGATGATCGGTTTATCGGACACCGGATCAAGGTTATTGAAAACTTTTACCGTCCACTGAACCGCTTCGCCGGGATCACGATTTCCTGAGAAATATGGGTGCGCATTGGGAAAGATCCAATCCGATATTTTCCAAAGGGGTGAATTCTCGTAGTAGTCATTCACCTGTTCGGTCGTCGTGACCGGTTTCCCTGTGGCTTGTCTCAGCCTCTCCATTGCAGATGTCAGCGTGTCCAAATCGTAACGGACATCCAATCCTTCATTCCCTACAGAGTATCCAAGAACAATGGACAGTTTACCGGCCGCCCCGGCGGCTTGTAATTCGTCCTCACTGGCTGGGTCCCAGATGCCGATTATCATGCCGTCAAACCCTGCTTTTTGGGCAAGGATGGGTATATCGAGTATCTGATCAGGCGCATCCCCATTCACATAAATGGAACTGTATGTCACCAGGCCATTGAAACCGGCATCATGCAGTACGCGCAAGTCCTCGGCCACGTCCCATTCTGACGGCCACATTATGGGCGTCGTCGTTGGATCGAAATGATTTGGAGAATACGCAATCCAGCACAAACGGGAAAATGAATCAATCAGGTTGTCTTCGTGTGAGTTGGGCTGACAACTTGCAATAAACATGTCTGCAACAGACATCGTCAAGGCAATGATACATCTGGCAACAAATCGTCCTTTTGGCATTTTATCCATACTCAGTACTTCACGAAAGCGCGTAATTGGCGTTCTCTAACGCCTAATTTGCGCCAGAGAGCGCAAACTACGCGAGGTTTTCGTGATCTACTGATACTTCTCTGGCGAGATGTCACGGGAACAACCTCGCCAGAGAAATCCGATTATGGCAGCCTACTTCGCGCCTTCGAATTGAATCTCGCTCAGGTAGAAAACCGCACCCTGCGGATTATCAATATCCGATGCCACCCATGTAAACAAAGCGATGGCATTGGTTAAATCCATGCCTTCCAGGTCTATTTGATATTGCTCCCATCCTGTTGTGAGAGTCGCCTTGCCCAGTCCGCGGCCCGGACTGGGCGGTATGGCAACATCGCCAACCTTGAACTCGATCACCTCCCCGCCTTTGTCGCCGCGAGCCCAAAACGTCAAATTGTTTATGGCGGTAAGGTTTCCCCCGGCATCCAGCACATTGACTCCACACGTGCCCTCTTTCACTTTTTTCCAAGTCGCCTCATCTCCAGTATCGCCGCATTTCAACGGCCACCATAGGATTCCATTCCAGGAAGCGCCCACTTTGTAAGTGAAACGGAGACAACTTGATCCTTCACGGCATTCACTCTGCTCACCCCCCTTTACTTCGATGAAAGATACTGGATCATTTTTTCCAGACATCCAGCCAGCCGGAATCCCGACAGCATCGAGTCGAATGGCGGCCACCCCGGAGACCTTGATCGTAACTGAAGTTGACGGTGAGGCGCCCTGATCGTTATAAGCCGTCACGGTTATGATGGCTATTGTATCGGTTTCGGGCGCGGTGTAAAGGACGGCTGGCCCCGTCGTTGCAGAAAGTTCTCCATCCCCTTGCAATGTCCACTCGTATCTTTTCGCCCCGGACGCATCGGCGGTAATCGCCAATTTTTGACCGGATTCAACTTCAACCTCAGTCCCTCCCGGAGTCATTATCGGCTGTTCCGGCGGCGAGTCTGGAATCACAATTGCGGGTTCGGTCACTGGCAGGCCATTCGAAGATGGAGATGTAACAGGGGGAGTCCCTCCACAACCTGTCAAGCCGATTATCAATAGAAAGGTCAGTACCAGAACGTAATAGATCCATCCATAATTTGCCAATCGCTTTCGATTGATCATACAATGCCTCCTTATCACAGACAATAGGGCCAGGATGCAAAGGTTGTCATCGCCTGGCGGAATGGATACTCCCCCATCGGCAAAACACATTGTCAGTATAGCGACTTTCCTTTCGGAGTACAATATCCATGACTCCCCGCTTATCTCCCTAATACGAGCGGATTACGTCTTATTTGGGAAAGGATTTCAGGCGGGAGGGTCCAATCTCTTTCAGGAGTCTCTCATGACCATCACCCTCAACGGATCGTCCCTCACCATTGAAAAACTCGTTGCCATTGCACGAGATAACGAAAAAGTGGAACTCGCCCCCGATGCGCTCGAACGAATCAAAATCTGCCGCGCGATGTTGGAGGAAAAACTCGCCGCAAAGGAAATCATGTACGGCACCAATACCGGTATCGGCGAGTTTTCGGAAAAAATTTTGAACGATGAACAGGTGAAGGAATTCCAACGCTATTTGATTTACAACCATGCGGCGGGAATCGGCGAACCCGCTCCGATCGAACATGTCCGCGCGGCGCTGGCGGGACGAATCAACGTTCATGCGCACGGGAATTCCGGTTGCAGACCCGAGATCACTCTGACACTGGTGGAGATGCTGAATAAAGGCGTCACACCAGTTGTTTGTCAAAAGGGGTCGGTGGGCGCAAGCGGCGACCTCGCCCCGATGGCGCAAGCCGCGCTCCTGCTCATGGGCGAAGGAGAAGCCTTTTTAAACGGCGAACGACTCCCAGGTCACGAAGCGATGCGCAGAGCCGGGATTGAAATCCCCGGTTTGCAGGCACGGGACGGTCTCGCGGCGATCAACGGTTCCAATTTATTGACCGCCATATCCGCGCTTCACATTTACGATATGGAACGATTCCTCAAGCAGGCGGAAATTGCCGCGGCGATGTCCATCGAAGCGTTGCTCGGAAACATGAAACCGTACAACACCAAACTGCACGAACTGCGCGGTTTCAAGGGCGCAATCACCTCGGCGAAAAATATCGCGAAGTTGATCGAAGGTTCGGATTTGACGACCGGCAAGATGAAAACCAAAGTGCAGGATGCCTATTCGCTGCGTTCCACTCCGCAGGTCATTGGCGCGGCGCGCGATGCGATTGCGTATGCGAGATCGCAGGTGGAAATTGAATTGAACGGCGTGGGCGATAACCCGATCTTCGTCCCCGAAATGAAATTGACTCTCACCGGCGCAAACTTCCAGGGTTCGCCCGTTGCGCTTCCCATGGATATGGCCGGCGCGGCAATCACGATGGTGTGCGTGCTATCCGAACGCCGCTTGAACCGTTTGACAAACCCGGCTCTTTCGCAGGGACTGCCTGATTTCCTCGCCCATGAGCCGGGATTTTATTCCGGCTTGATGCTCAGCCAATACACCGCCGATCATTTGATCGTGGAGCAAAGGATTCTTTCTGCGCCCGCTTCGATCCAATCCATCCCAGCCGCGGCGGACCAGGAGGACTTCGTTTCGATGGGCATGAACACCGCCATCAAGAACGGACAGATTCTCGATAATGCCTACGGCGTTTTAGGAATCGAATTCATGGCGGCGGCGCAGGCGTTGGATTTCCGCGAGTTCACGCCGGGCAAAGGCTCGCTCAAAGCGCGCGAGGTGATTCGCAAATACGTGAAGCATCTCGATATTGACCGTCCGCTGTTCAACGATCACAATGCGTTGAAGGCGTTGGTGAAATCCGGCGAGATTTTGGAGGAAGTGGAAAAGGCAGTTGGCGAATTGGGATAAATTTGCTTCATGAAACGACTTCTTCTTTGCTCCTCGATTCTTTTCCTCCTTTTGTCTTGTCTCGCCAAAGCGGCGACGCCGACCACCCCCGCTTCCACCTCACCGACAGAGGATACTCGACCCACGTCAACCTCTCTACCCGAATCGACTCCGACCCTCCATCGCGGCGTGAACATGGGAAACATGCTCGAAGCGCCGAACGAAGGTGAATGGGGGC
>JBBIUO010000041.1:0-5763 GCA_037440205.1 Chloroflexota bacterium | reverse complement strand
CGTTCAGGAGGAATATTTCAATCTCATCAAAGACGCAGGCTTCGACTTTGTGCGCCTGCCG
This sequence comes from Chloroflexota bacterium, assembly GCA_037440205.1. Lineage (GTDB taxonomy): Bacteria > Chloroflexota > Anaerolineae > Anaerolineales > Villigracilaceae > Villigracilis. The sequence continues at coordinate 5,702 of JBBIUO010000041.1, read as the reverse complement.
GTAAGATGGAACACGCACGCAGAGGCGGAATCGCCCTACACGATTGATCCCGCCTTCTTCGCGCGGATTGATGAGATTGTCGGCTGGGCGTTGGAAAGAGAGTTGACCATCATCGTTGATTTTCATCATTACGAGGAAATGGCGTCGGATCCGTGGGGTCACAAGGACAGGTTCCTCGGAATCTGGAAGCAGGTCGCGGAGCATTACAAGGACTATCCGTCAAGCGTCCTGTTCGAACTGCTCAACGAGCCGAACGATCAACTCAGTGCGCCTTTGTGGAATGAGTATCTCGCCGAAGCACTGGCGGTTGTCCGTGAGACAAACCCGACGCGCGACGTGCTCATCGGGCCGGTGCAATGGAATTCCTACGATTGGGTCTCGACCCTCGATGCACCGGATGACGACCATCTCATCATGACGTTCCACTATTATCTGCCGTTCGAGTTCACACACCAGGGCGCGGAGTGGGTTGGGGATGAAAGCAACAACTGGCTCGGCGCCACCTGGGAGGGGAGCGATTCGGAAAAGGCTGAGATCACCGGTCATTTTGATTCTGTCGCCGCGTGGGCGAAGCGGCATAACTATCGTATCCTGCTTGGGGAGTTTGGCGCGTATTCGAAAGCCGATATGGAGTCGCGCGTCCGCTGGACGAGTTTCGTGGCGCGCGAAGCGGAACGTCACGGGTTTGCCTGGGCCTATTGGGAATTTGGATCAGGCTTCGGGGTGTATGATCCGAGCGCCCAAATGTGGAGGGATGAATTGTTGAAGGCGTTGATCCCGTAACTGATGGTACGCGGTCTTCTCGTACCACAACAGTATTTTGACAGCAAACCCGCCACTCGCAAGATAAATCTTGCGGTACTATGTAAGATGAGTTATTCAAACAGGCGGGGCATATCCTCCAGCAGTTTCAGGAATGCGTTCACCACCTGCGGATCGAAATGTTTGCCGGACTGGTCAATGATGTATTTCCGCGTCTTTCCAAACGTCCATCCCTTTCGGTAAGGACGATCCGAGCGCAGGGCATCCCACACATCCACCACGGCAAAGAGACGCGCCGCCATCGGGATTTGCTCGCCCACCAATCCCTGCGGATACCCTGTCCCATCCCATTTTTCGTGATGACAATGAGGAATATCCAGCGCAGGCCGCAGGTGTGTGATCGGCATCAACATGTCGGAGGCATAGATGGGATGTTTGCGCATGATGACCCATTCCTCCTCCGTCAATTTGCCGGGCTTGTGCAGGATGTGATCCGGCACGCCCATTTTGCCAATATCGTGGAGCAGGGCGCCGCGGCGGATGTGAAGGATTTCAGAGTCGGGAATGCCCATTTGCCGAGCCAGCAACATGGTCAGGGACGTGACGCGCTGGGTATGTCCCTCGGTTTCCTTGTCGCGCAAGTCAAGCGCGCGCGACCATCCTTCAATGGTGGCGTCGTAGGCCAGGGTAAGTTCAAAGTTGGAGCGTTGGAGGTTTTCGAATAACTGGGCGTTGTCAATGGCGATGGCGGCCTGATCGGCCAGCATTTCGAGGAAGCCGAACCAATCCTGGTTGGGATTGAGTTGCGAGCGTTGGAAGATCTCCAGCACGCCGACGATCTGGCCTTTGGCGATCAAAGGCACGCCCACGTACGCGACAAAATTCTCACCGGCCAGCGAAAGCGCCTGTATCAATTTGCCTTCCGCCTTTGCCAGGTCTGGAATGTGGGTGATCCTCCTTTCGAGGATGATGCGGCCGGCAAAACCTTCGCCGGGTTTCAGCCGCGTGTGCTGTGTGGCTGTGGATCGAAACCCGCGCCCGGCGGAAAAATTCAGGGTGAGCGAATCCTTGTTGAACAGCAAAATGGATGCCGCATCCACCCCCAGCTGGGTGACAACCTGATTCAGCAGGATATCGAGCGTGCCATTCAGGTCAACGCTGGATTTGATGACAGTGTCTATGGTATGCAAGGCGTTGAGACGGTTCAATTGCTCCCTGGCCTGCTGTTCCGTTCTGATGCGTTCCGTCACATCGCGCGTAATCCCCAGCAAGGCTGTGACGTTCCCCTCGTTATCCAAAAGTGGAACGGCGTGGGTATCGAGCCAGCGGCGGGTGCCTTTCAATCCGACCATCTCGAACAGGAGTGTTCCCGATTCGCCCTGCAAGACTCTTTCCGTCAACGCGATGAAGGCATCCCTGTGTTCCGCCGCAACAATTGGATATACCGATTTTCCGCGGACCTTTTCCAGGTCTTCGACTTCTATCATGGCAAGTCCTGCCGGGTTCATGTATTGCAGTTTCCCCCCTTTTTCCACGATCTTGACGCATTCCGGTTCGTTGTCCACAATGGAGCGGGCAAAGGCCTCGCTTCTTTTTAGCGCATCCTCCATTTGCTTGCGCTCGGTGATATCGAGGCTTGCGCCCAGAATGCCGGTGATATTTCCATTGTTGTCGTGCAACGGGACTTTTCGCGTGAGCACCTGACGTTCCCCCATCGGAGTATCTGCGAGGTACTCCTCCACAGTGATGCTGACCCCCGATTCCATGACCCGCAAATCGGCTTCACGCAGGGCCCGGGCCGCCTTCGAGGGAGATAACTCTTCGTCCGTGTGGCCGATTGGGTTGGTCTTCCAATATTTCAGGTTTTCCTCATTACTGCTTGTATAGTGCCCATCGCGGCTTTTTGTAAAGACAGGGATGGGAAGGTGCTCGAACAAGGTGCGGTAGTTTTGCTCGCTTTCGCGCAGGGCCTCTTCGGAGCGTCTGCGCTCCGTGATATCCTCCACCATTCCTTCATAATAGAGGATCCCGCCGCCGTCGTCATGGATCGTGCGCGCGTTTTCCGAAACCCACACGGCGCTTCCATCCTTGCGCAACATCTGGTATTCGAACCTTGAAACCTGTCCATGCTCCGCCATCAACCGCATAAATTCAGCCCGGCGCGAAGGCACCACATAGACCTGGCCGGCAATATCGGTGATCGTCCCGGTCATTTCCTGCGGCGAGTCATATCCCAACATGCGGGCGAGGGCAGGGTTGACGGTCAGGAACCGCCCCTCGGGAGAACTTTGATAGATGCCGTAGAGGGCGTTCTCGAAGATACTGCGATATTTTTCCTCGGCAACGGTCAATGCCTGTTCCGCGCGCTTGCGTTCGGCAAGTTCCTCCTGCGCCCGGGCGAACAGGTTGGCATTTTCAATGGCCTTCGATACGTGACTGGCCAATGTGACCAAGAGTTGTTCGTGCTCGGCGGTGAAAGCGTTGGCCTCGTAGCACTGGGCAGACATCATGCCAAAGCACGAGCCGTCCACTCCAAATAACGGAACCGCCAACATGGAGAGGATACGGCCTTCCGAGTAGCCGAACCGGACAGCGCTTGTCATCTGACCGCGCGTCTCATTCCACTCGTTCACGCGCAATGGCTTTGCCGAGGAAATAACATAACCGGTCAAATCCTCCCCCGCAGGGTAACGCTTGCCTTTAAAACGTTTATCCCTGTCCCAGAGATATACATCCTCTATCTCCTGGTTTGCCTCGTCCAACAGCGCGATGACAAAGGCGTCGCAGGGCATCAACTTTCCGGCGGCCTGGTGCGCATCCTGATAGGCCCGATCCAGGTCCAGGCCGGAATGGATCTGCCGGCTCAGTTCATACATCGTGGCTGTGTTTCGGACGTAGCGCCTTAATTCGCTCTCCGCCTGCTTCCGTTCCGTGATGTCGCGTTGAATGCCGAAGAATCCGGTGACGCGGCCTTCGCTGTCATACAAGCAGACGTAGGCGCCTTCAAACCACACGGGAGTCCCGTCGCTTGTGCGTTCATACGTTTCGAGGTGGAGATGGCCGTTATCGAACAACTGTCTGCGTAATGCACGTCCCTGCTCCAGGTCGTGGGCAAAGACATCCTTTGTGGTGAGGTTCAGGAAGTCTTTGCGGCTGATGCCGTACTGCTTCAACATGGCTTCGTTGACGTCGGTAAAGCGTTTGCTGGTGATGATGTATTCAAGCACCTCGTCCCTGTTCGGGGCGTTTTTCCATTCAATGGGTTCCTCGAAATCGCAAAAGAAAAAACCATCCAGCGATTGGTTGAAGAACACCTGAAGGCGCCACTCGCTTTTTTGCAGGGCCTGTTCGGTTTTTTTTCGGGCGGAAATGTCGCGGGTCGATCCATACACTTCGGTATGACCAGTTTCAAGGTTAAGAGCGAAGCGGCTGGTAATTTCCACCCAGACCGTCGAGCCATCCTTTCGATGAATTTCCGTTTCATCGGTATAACTTCGCATTGTGTCGTGCTTGAATTCGTCGAGCCGCGCCGGGAAAGAATCGAAGATGTGTTTCAAGCCGGGGGAACAGGTTGACTCCAGCGGGTTTTCGCGCATGACTTCATCGGGAGTGAGGCCGCATAATTGCTGGATCGAGGGGCTGACGTAAGTAAAACGCATGGTCTCCAGGTCGAAGAGCCAGATCACGTCCGAGATGTTTTCGGCCAGCAGGGAATAGTTTTGAGCGGCTTTTCGCAAAGCGCGGTTATTGTTTTGAATGAGCAGGTATAACATCCCCCCCGTTGCCAGCACGTATCCCCAGCCTTTATAAATGCTCAATGTCAGGAATGCTTCATGGGTGGCGGTAATGCGGGCCAGCAGGCTATCCGATAATAAAATCCACAATCCCCTGGTCAGCAGGTAGATCGCAGTGATTGTCAGACTGCCTCCATCCTGCATCCACGTCGAACTGCGGAAATGCTTCATCACGGCCTCCAGGATTTGGTTATCAATCGTCTCATAAATTATTGCGGTGAAAATTGCAGGGTAATAATGGTTTGGTAAACACGATAAAGCGGCCGTATTCCAATGGAAGTATAGCATTTTCGCGGCTTATCCATCATTGCCAGGAGCGCACAAAAATCGTTTAACGAGGATTCCCGATTGCGGCGCTGGCCAGCAGTTCCAAATCTGAAACCAACGAACTTAACACAAGGTCGCAAAGACGCCAAGTTGTTCGACTTTTCCCGCGCCAATCGGCCGTTCTGCTGATTGGCGCAAGGACAAGGCCAAATTCCCTCGCAAATCTTTGCGCCTTTGCGTCTCGGCGTTAAGATTTTGGACTCTTGGACTTGGCCTCACTTTAGATTTGGAATTGCTGGGAGCTGGCGATCAGTCTTGACTTAACCCTGCTTTGCTTTTAGACTTACGGTTAAGTTCCCCCTTAATGGAAAGGCGACCCGGTGAAAACAGTTCAACCCATCCAATCCTTCGAGCAGATCAAATTGCTGGCAGATTCGCGCCGCATGGAAATCCTGCGCCTGTTGATGGCATCGCCGGCCACGCTCACGATCCTCGCGCAGACCTTGAAGCAGTCTCCTGCGTGGGTGAGGCATCACATCCTTGCGCTCGAGTCTGCGGATTTGATCGAAGTGGCCGAACTGCGGAAGACCGGCAAGGTGACGGAAAAATTCTACCGGGCAAAAGCGGCGGCCTACCTGCTTCAGGAAATCGTTTTACCGAAAGGTAAAAAACCATCCATTGTTTTCTCCGGCAGTCACGATTTGGCGCTGGAGGAAATCGCCGAGCAACTCAACAAACATGTCACGTTATTAAGTCTGCCGGTCGGCTCGCTGGATGGGCTGGTCAATTTACGGCAGGGATTGTGCCAAATCTCCGGCGCGCACATTCTGGATGAGACGGGCGAATACAACACTTCCACCGTGCGCCACCTGTTTCCAG
>JBBIUO010000040.1:0-16839 GCA_037440205.1 Chloroflexota bacterium | reverse complement strand
AAAAAGCCTAAAAACATCCTTTGTGTACCTTTGTGACCCTTCGTGGTAAGGGTTTAAACGGAAGAGCCACAAAATAAAGCGCGGCACAGTGCCGCGCAGGCGAAATGGATTCAACTCAGGTGAAACCTAGAATTTTGCAAATGCCGAGAACACCATCGAAAGGATCAGAATAATTGCGAAGACCGCAAACAAAATCTGAGCCAGTTTTACTTTTCGCTTTGCCGCGCGCTCCGCTTCCGAAGCCCTTGCCTGTCTTTTATTTTTCGAGATTTTTCCAGCCATTTCCAACTCACTTCACGATATGTTTGTAAAAGGCCTGCGCCATCACCTTTTCCAGTTCATCAATTGTAACCGGTTTCATCACGTAGCCGTCCGCGCCCATTTCGAGCGCCCGGTCCACCATCACATCGGCCGCCTCCGAAGAGAGCATGATGACGGGCAGGTCCTTCCATTCCCTGCGGCGGCGCAGGAACTCCAGCATATCCAGTCCGCTCACCTCGGGCATGTTGATATCGAGGATGACCATGTCGGGCCTTCCTCCGGCGAGCAGGGCCTGCGCGGCAGGGCGCGGATTAAGGAAATATTTGGTCTCGCAATCCAGCAGTTTGAGCATCAAACTGATTGCGCGCGCCATTTCTTCATCGTCGTCAACGATCCAGATGTGTTTCATTTCGACAGGTTCTTTTCCACGTGTTCCAGAAATTCCGCAAACGTGATTTCGCGGTGCGCAAACTCGTGCCGCTGAGGGTCCTCATAAGGGTGCCAATGCCAGAAGCCTTCAGTATTATCCGCTCCCAAAACCCGCCTTTCATCCTTGATTTGGGCGAATGCAACCTTTCCCGTCTTGGAGCTGTAATATACATCCAGCAATGTGCGGTTTGAAAGGAATATTCTCATGCGCACCTGTCTTTTGGTTTCGCTTATGATCCAGATACGCATGACTGCTTCCGAATTCGAGCAGACTCTTTCGACGTCCTGTCTAAACTCGGATGCGCTTACGACAGCCATTGGTCATATTCCATCAAATCTTCCATCTCGACAATGGAGGCTTCCCAGTCCCAATCATCCTTCTCGACTTCATACGAGAATGGGTCTTTAATCGTTCCGTTCCTGCATGCCTCTTCAAAATCGCCAAAGGACATGCCATATTTTTTTTCATATGCTGAAATTTTTTCGCGGAGCGCTTGAATCTTCAACTGGAAGAAATCCTTCAGGATTTTTGACAACGCGGCATTAATATCGGAGCCGCCTGCGGTTTGTTGCAGGATTTCATACACTGGGCTGGATAAAGAAATGGATTTCACAACCATAAAAGGCTCCTATTCCAAATGCGCCTTGATGCTTTCCGCCGCCGTCGTGTTCATGCCTTTCACGGCGGCCAAATCGGCGATACTCGCTTCCCTAATCTTATCCAGAGAACCGAAATGTTTCAAGAGCGCTTTCCTGCGCGACGGGCCGATGCCGGGGATGGAATCCAACTGCGAGGCCAGTCCCTGCTTCGACCTCCTTGCGCGATGCGCCGTGATCCCGTAGCGATGCGCCTCGTCGCGGATTCTCTGCACGAGATACAATCCCTGCGAATGACGCGGCAACAACAACGGCTGGCTGTTATGCGGGAAGAAAATTTCCTCCTCCTGTTTTGCCAGTCCCACCACCGGCACCGTGCCAAACAAATCAAATTGTTCGAGGACTTTCACCACGCGCCCCAGTTGCCCCTTGCCGCCATCAATGATGATGAGATCAGGCAGGAAGGAAAACGACGCATCTTTTTTGGACCCGGGGCCTGATTCCGTTTCCTGGGCAGATCGCCACCGACGGAATCTGCGCGTGAGCATTTCCTCCATCGAAGCAAAGTCATCAGGCGCACCGATGCTCGTGCTGTCAATGTTGAATTTGCGGTAGAGATTCTTCGCGGGCGTTCCCTGCTCGAAGACGATCATCGCGCCGACGGTTGCCACTCCCTGTGTATGACTTACATCGTAGCATTCGATTCGATTCGGCGGCGCGGACAATTTCAACGCCGTCTGCAATTCACTGAGCGCCTGTTCCTGCTTGTGAGCATCCGCCTGCCATTGGGCGCGGAGCGCTTGCAGGGTCTCGGCGGCATTCTCCGCAGCCATCTGCACCAGGTCGTGCGGCTGACCCTCCTTCGGCACGAACAGTTCCACTTTTTTGCCGCCGCGCCTCGACCTCAGCCATTGCGCGATGATCTTCGATTCTTCCAATTGAATCTCTTCGGGAATCATCACCTGCTCCGGGATGTTCGCGGCTTCGGTATAAAACTGCTTGACAAATTCCGCCATCACTTCGGTATCGGCGGTATCTTCCGTGCCCTCGAGGATGAAGTATTCGCGCCCGATCAATTTGCCGCCGCGGATGAAGAAAATCTGCACGCAGGCTTCGCCGTCGGTGCGGGCCATCGCCAGCACGTCCGAATCTTTGTAGTCGGCGGCGAAAACGATCTTCTGTCTTTCGATGATGGAGTGGATCGCCTTCAATTGATCGCGCACGGCGGCGGCTTTTTCAAAGCGCATCTCATCGGATGCTTTTTGCATGTCGGCTTCGAGGCGTTTGACGATTTCTTCACTTCGTCCGCCGAGAAACTCCATCAGGTCGGAGATCATTTGGCGGTATCCTGCCTGGGTGGAGGCTCCGATACAGGGGGCAATGCACAGCTTGATGTCAAAGTAAAGACACGCGCGTTTGTCGAGTCCGGTGATTTCGCGGTCGCAGGTCAAATAAGGGAAGATCCTGCGAAGCACATCCAACGTCTGATACACCGCCCATGCCGAGGTGTATGGGCCAAAATAGCGGGAGCCATCCTCCTCCATGTTTCGCGTGACGGTCACTCTGGGGAACGGTTCATTCCAGTGGATTTTGATGTAGGGATAACGTTTGTCGTCCTTCAGGCGGATATTGTATTTTGGGCGGTGCTTCTTGATGAGATTCATTTCAAGAATCAGCGCCTCGAGCTCCGAACCGACGACGATCCACTCGATATCCGCAATCTCGCGCACGAGACGGCGGGTCTTATTGTCGTGACTCGAATCCGCGTGGAAGTAGGAACGCACGCGGTTCTTCAGGCTGATGGCCTTGCCGACGTAGATGATCTTCCCCTCGGCATTGCGATACAGGTAACAGCCCGGCTTGGATGGAAGCGTGGCAAGAATGCCCTGGAGTTTCTCGGAGATTTCCATTGGCGGCTATTATAAAATACCTGCGGTCAAAATTACACTTTCCGCCTCATAAAAAAGCGCAATTTTTAACCGTGAGAGGTATGAAATAAAAACCCGTTTGACCGGATGCCCGGCATTCCCCCAAATTTCCGCTTGACTTTTATCCTTTTGAATTTACAATTGATTCATACCAAAAAAGGAGAATGTACCATGAGTCAATTCGATAACACGCCCGTCATGCCCCCCGCGCCCACGGCGACCGGCCCGGCAGGTTGGTTCTCAGTCTGGATCAAGGCCGTTACCCAGCCCAAGGAGCAGGCCTTCATTGACATTGCCGAAAGCCCCGATGCCAGACCAAATACCGCCTATCTCTGGATCTTCCTTGCCGGAACCCTGTCCACCATTGTCACTGGAATTATTCAATCCGTTCTGATGGCGGCCGGGTTGGGGCAGAACAGTTTTGGCGCCGGTTCTGCTGTGGGTAGTTCCCTGATCGGGGTGGTTTGCCTAAGTCCGTTTGTCGGCGGGCTTTCTGTTTTGTTCTTTGCGCTGGGAGTTGCCATTGTCCAGTGGATCGCAAAACTCTTTGGCGGAACGGGCACGTACGACAAACTCGTCTATCCCATTGCGGCCATCTCCGTGCCGGTATCGCTGGTCTCAATGGTGATCACGCCGTTGAATATCGTGCCTTACATAAACATTTGCACCGGCCTGTTAAGTTTTGCCATGGGAATCTACGCCATCTTTTTGCAGATCACGGCGGTCAAGGCGGTGAATCGTTTTGGCTGGGGACAGGCGGCGGGCTCGGTGTTACTGCCTGTCTTCGTGATCGTCTTCGTGTGCGGATGTGTCGTCATCGGCATCCTGATGCTCCTCGGCCCAATGATCGGGAATGTATTCAACGACATCAACCAGGGATTGCAAACCGTACCATAATTCGCTTGCCATAAAAATAAACAAACGTCTCTCGACCACTCACAACTCGAGAGACGTTTTCATTTAATACCTGTTTACTTGTGTACCTGTCTACTTTATCTACTGCCCCTGCGTCGGCGCCGGCGGCGGGATGCGATGGGGACCCAAAAGAATGGACATCTCTGCCATGTAATAGGCATATTCATACGCCGTCGTGGCGCCACCCTCGCCGATGACAGGCTCGATTAACTGGTTGTTATTCGAATCAGTGCCGGAAACGATCTTTCCTGCAAGGGCAACCATCTCGGTGATGAGCGGTTCCATTTCGGGGCCGAAAGACATATCCTGCAAAAGCAGTGCCTTTTCCAACAATTGCTGTGACCAGCCCTGCATGTTTTGCAGGCAGATCACTGTGTAAGCGCTTTGCGTTTTGATGTTCTCTGTTGCGTCCGGCGCGCGGGCGGCAAACTGCGCGTGTGAAATGCTCTGCGCGATATAACCCTGATCGGTGTACCCCGGGTCGCCATTTTGAAGCAACCCAAACCCATCGCCGGGATCGTCCACAACGCCATCGCCGTTCCAGTCTTTATACTGATCCTTGTTTGCGTTGCCAACCGTCAGGTTGATGATCTCTTCGATCTTTTTTCTTGCAAGTTCTTCATCCCCTTGTGCATAGGCTTCCTGCAATTCGCTCGTGCCTGTGTACAGACTGTCGGATGAACCCCACAATCCCTGAATGAGCGCGATTCGATCCGGTGCCGTGGTGAAGGCCACCAGTATATGCCGCACATGGATCAACGCAAGCGGGGGAAATACCGAGGAGGCAATGACATCGCCTGACGAATCATCCGGGTTTGGATCGTTATCCGCTTCCACCGTGACCTCGATCTGGTCGAACAACGACAGGACATTTTCCTGCTCCGCATCGGTGTACACCAATTGACCGTTGGCAACATCATCCTTTCCAATCGAGCCGGCCTTGCGGATGAATTCCCCGCCCTGTGAGACGAGCCATACATCATAATGAGTGCCGGCCCGCGGCGCGGGAAAATCGTCGAGCGTGATGGTGATCTTATCCGCCAGTCCGTTCTGGTCGGAGAATACAGCGCGCCCAACGAATTGATTTGGATCCGGTGTGGCGGTTTGCAGGGGGGTGGGCGCGGCGGGTTGAAAGAATCGGAACGCGGCAAAAGCCAGCCCGACGAGGACGAGCGCCCCGATTCCCGCCCAGGCCAGCGGAAACGCGCGTGTTTCCGTTTTGGCGGGCATGACTCTTTGTGGAATCTTTGAAATTCTTGAAGTCTCCAGCGAAATGGTCTGCCCGTTGAACACGGCGGTGAATTCGTCGGCCATTTCTTTGGCGGTGGCATAACGGAGGTCGGGGTCTTTTGCGAGGGCGCGATTGATGACCGCCTGCAGGTCGGGGGAGATTCCAAAGATGGGCGGAGGCGGGTCGTTCAGGTGTTTCATCAGGATGCCGAAGGACGATTCAGCGTCGAAGGGAACCACGCCCGCCAGCATTTCATACAGCATCACACCGAGCGAATAAATATCCGTTTTGAAGTTGACCTTGTCCCCGCGCGCCTGTTCGGGACTCATGTAGGCGGGTGTGCCGGAGACGGTCCCTGTCGAGGTTTGGATCGTTGAATCGAGAAGGCGAACCAGCCCAAAGTCGGTGAGAATCGGTTCCACATCCGCAGGCAGGGGCTGGTCCGGGTCAATGGATCCGCTTGCCGAACGCAACAACACGTTGGCGGGTTTGATATCCCGATGGATGATGTGGTGGCTGTGGGCGTAGTCAATGGCCGATGCGACGGCGGACAGGATGCGTGAGATTGTGTCGAGCGGAAGTTTTTCCCCGCGCTTGTGCAGGGCTTTGAGATAATTCCCCAGCGACGCGCCCGTCACCAGTTCCATGATGAGACAGGGCTGGCCGTCCACCAATTCGTAATCATAAACTTGAATGATGTTGGGGTGACGCAGACTCGCAACGACTCGCGCCTCCCGTTCGAACCGCACGCGATTGTCGGGATCGGCATCCACGTGATCGCGCATGATCTTCACAGCCACTTTGCGATTGAGCGTGGTGTGCTCGCCGAGATACACCTCGGCCATGCCGCCGCGCGCGATCAATTCCCCGATTTGAACCTTGCCCAATGTTTTTCCATTCCAACTTGGCATTGACGCATTATACCCGATAGTATAATCAGTACTTCACGAAAGCGCGTAATTGGCGTTCTCTAACGCCTAATTTGCGCCAGAGAGCGCAAACTACGCGAGGTTTTCGTGATCTACTGATAATGCTCCATGCGGCAGGGGCGACCCGTCAATGTGATCGAGATCATATTGTGCAAAGGGAGGGTCGCCCGATGTTGTATAAGGTGAAGTAGAGGAGATATTAATGACCATTGCGCTTGAAGAAGTGTTACGAGATCACCTGCGCGCGCGCCGCCTGACGCTTGCCGCCGCCGAATCCTGCACGGGCGGGCTGGTCTCGGACCGGATCACGAACGTTTCCGGTTCATCGGAATATTTTCCCGGCGGGGTCGTCGCTTATTCGTACGAAGCCAAGGCGAATTTACTCGGCGTATCCTGGGACACGCTCAACACGCACGGCGCAGTGAGCAAAGAAACCGTACTGGAGATGGCGTGCGGCGTGCGCAGGTTATTCAATTCCGATCTTGGAATATCGGTCAGCGGCATTGCCGGCCCCACAGGCGGCACGCCGGAAAAGCCGGTGGGGCTCACGTGGTTTGGCCTTTCTTCGAATGACGGCGAATGGGCGCGTCATTTCATCTGGGAGGACGATCGCATCGGCAACAAACATCGCTCGTCCGAAGCCGCGCTTCAATTTCTCATTGATTTTCTTGAGGGGAAACTCAAATGAACGTCGTCGTCATTGTTTCTGCAAACGCCGAATGGCGCGTGGTGAAAGAACTTTATCCAGACCTTGAAATCCAAAACTCGCCCTACGGCGAATTCGCCCACCTGAAACCTGGAACATTAAACCTGGAACCCTTCGACCCGGCTCAGGGCAGGCTTGAACCTGGGAACCTGGAACCTGGAACTTGGAACTTAACACTCTTTCACGGCGGCTGGGGAAAAATTTCCGCGGCGGCCACCGCGCAATATGTGATCGATCATTTCAAGCCCGACCTGCTCATCAATTTGGGAACCTGCGGCGGATTTGCCGGGAGAATCGAAACCGGGACGATCATCCTTGTCGAGCGGACTCTGGTCTACGACATCATCGAGCAGATGGGCGACGGCGCGGAGGCGATTGAGCATTACGCCTCTTCCCTCGACCTGGGCTGGCTCCCGGTTAATTTGCCTTTTCCCACCCCGCGCGGACTCCTCGTCTCCGCCGACCGCGACATCGTGGTGGACGACATTCCCATGCTCGTCGAAAAATATGATGCCGTTGCCGCAGATTGGGAATCCGGCGCGATTGCATGGGTGGCGAAAAAGAACGGCACGCGCCTGTTGATTTTGCGCGGCGTCAGCGATTTGGTCGGCGGCGATGGGGGAGAGGCCTACGGTAACTTGGATCTCTTCCACGAGCGGACGAAAGCGGTGATGTGCGAGTTGTTACATCAATTGCCGGGGTGGTTAAAAGCAATTGAAAAGATTTAACGCAAAGACGCCGGGACGCAAAAAATTGAGTCTCGGCGTCTTTGCGACTTGGCGTTAATCTATCGGGGGTAGTTTATTGAGCCGGGTTCAACACCCTTCCCACGAATAAAATCTGCCCATTGACCGTATCGCGGATGATGAACAGGAACGGACGGTCGGCGATAAAGGAGACATCCGGCATCATCGCGCCGGTGGCCTCCATGATGACGGCGGTCGCGGCGGCGGCTTCGGTGCCTTCCTCATCCACAGCGACAAACGCCTTGTGAATGACGTTGCCGATGAACAGATCCTTGCCGCCGGTCATGCCGGAGAAATCGGCGATGCCTCTGTCGAATGCATCCGCCATGCCCAGTTTCACCAGCGCATCAGAAAGGTTGAAGTCCTTGCTGAATTCGAACTTCGGCAGGCTGACCATCGCGTTTGGCGCGGCTTGCAGACCGACGATGATCTCGTCGTAAACATCCTTGTTGAAGGATGCTTCAAAGGATTCAAAATTTCCTTCCTCCGGCAGGATGATGTCCATCGCAGCGGTTTGACCGGCGTAAGCCAGCTCGATGGCCTGATAGCCATTTCCCTGCATGTAGGGGATGCCATACATGGTCTCGCCCATGAATGGCGCTTTGACTTCTGTTCCATCCAAAAGGTAGAACGTTGCATCGTGGGTCGAATTGGGATCGAATTGATTGAGCCAGTCTGCTTTGAAGTAGATGGCATTCACCAGCACCATGCGCGTATCGGGGGTAATGGTTCCATCGGCGAGCAAATCCTTGATCTTTTCCTTCGTCTCGTCACTGACCCAGTTGTTGATTGCCACGCGCTCTTCGTTTGGCTGGTTTATAAAATCGGCCAGGTGAATCCCTGCCCCGTAGTTGACTGCGATGGTGTCAAGATAGTCCGGCAAAAGCGGCATTGTCTTTTCCGTCCACACAGAGTTGGCGATGTTCAATTGCAAAGGTTCCTGGCCTTTATCCGGGTTGACAGGTTTCTTTTCCAATTGAAGATCAAGGGCGTTGAAGGCGGAATGCAATTGCGCCTGCGGCAGGTAGTACATGACCTGCGCCATCTGTGCCTCGGTTTCGCCGCGCGCGCCGGCATACGTCATTGCCAGGGCGAGGGACATGCTATACGGAGACAGAATCAGATTTCCGTTTTCGGCGCGAAGCGAGTTGTACATGTCCAATGCGAAGGCGTTGTTCCCATCCACTAAACTGGAAATGTCATCCCCGGCGACCTGCGGATTCGTCTCGCGGCTTTTGTTCGACTCCGCCACATCCAACGACGCAGACGGCGCGCAGGCGGAAAGCGCCACGCTCAATGCGATGCAAAGTGCAAGTATTTGAAAGGTGATTGATTTCATGGTTACTCCTCACGCTAAGGACGTTCATCTGCTGATTCTGTTCCCTCTTGCAATTTTATCCTCTTCGCGGAGCGTTATAATCCCCTCCCGTCACCCAAAATTCCCATGACCAATTTCCTCGAACAACAACAAATCCAAAAACGAAATTTCCGCTACGTGCAAATTGACGCCGTCGGCGTCAGTATTGCAAATGTCGCCGCGCCGTTTCTTCCCGTGTTTCTCACTCGCCTCGGCGCGAGCAATTTTCAAGTGGGCCTGCTCACTTCGATGCCGGGTGTCACGGGGTTTGTGCTTGCCATCCTCGTCGGCCGTTTTCTTCAAACGCGCAAAAACATCGTTCCATGGTACAGCCTCTCGCGTTTGCTTGTCATTTCCTGTTACGCGCTCACGGGTCTGCTCACCTTTGTGCTTTCAAAAGAATATGCGGTGATTGCCACGCTCATCATTTGGGCGTTTGCCACACTTCCGCAAACCGCGCTGGCCGTTGCCTTCTCGGTTGTGATGAACGCCGTGGCCGGCCCCGAAGGACGTTACGCATTGCTCAGCCGCCGTTGGGCGATCTTCGGATTGACAAGCGTGGCGGTGACCTTTCTCGTCACGCGCGTGATTGACCTGGTTGAATTTCCGCGCAATTATGAAATGATGTTTCTGGGATTATCGCTGGGCGGATTCATCAGCTATTATTTTTCGAGCCAGATAAAAGTTCCGGATCAGACTCCGCCCGAGCCTGCTTCTTCCTCATCGGCATTGGATTCAGCCCGGAGTTATTTCTCCTTGATTCTGGGCGAGCGCGCATTCGTTTCCTTTGCTGCAAAGAAGTTCGTTTATTTCTCCGCGATCACATTGAGCCAGCCCATCATGCCGCTGTTTCTCGTGCGCGAAGTCAAAGCAACAGACTCCCAGATCGGCACCATTACCATGACGATGACTCTCGTGATGCTTGCGGGCTATTTCATCTGGCCCTGGTCTTCGCGGAAGTTCGGCGGGCGGTTCGTTTTGCTTGCCACCACCTTCGGCATGATCTTCTACCCCGCGCTTACCGCCGCAACCCCGCACGTGCCGCTGATCATTTTTTACGCAGGCATCGCCGGGCTTTTTCAATCGGGCCTCGATTTGGTCTTCTTCGATGAGTTGATGAAAACCGTTCCCCCGGAATACAGCGCCACGTTCGTTTCGCTCGCTCAATCCATGCAATATCTCGCCGCCATCGCCGCTCCGTTGATCGGTACCTGGCTCGCGGATTCAATCGGCCTCGGCGGTGCATTGTGGGTCAGCGCCGGGTTGAGGCTGGTCGGGTTTGTGCTGTTTTTACGAAAAGATGCGCGGGTATAAATCGATCAAGTCGTTGTGTCTTGAGATTCAAAAAAGGTTTAACGCAAAGATGCCAGGGCGCAAAGTTTTTATATTTCTCTTCGCGGCTTTGCGACTTTGCATTAAGAATCCTCCCTGCGAGGCATCCTATAGACGCCGCCGGGGACGGCGGCTGGAGCAGGCCTTATCGCCCGGCCGATGGCATTTGATCCTTCCCCAACAGGATCGGCATATCCGCCATGTAATAGGCATGTTGATAGGCCGTCAACGCCCCGCCCTCGCCCGGAATCGGTTCGATCAATTCGTTTCCATTAATATCCAACCCATTGAGGATTTGATTGGCAAGCGCCACTGCCGTGCGAACATCCGCTTCGATGTTTGCGTCGTTGGGGGCTTGCAGGATTCTTTCAGTCAAGTTGCGTAATTCAACCGCCCAGCCCTCGATATTTTGAATGGATGTTTCCACGTGACCGTCGTGCATACGAATGTCCGGCGTGGAATCGTCCGCGTCGGCTGAATAACTGGAATGGTGATGCGTCCCACCGACATAACCGGTCTGGTCGCCGTTCAAGAGCAGGCCATAGCCGTCGCCGGGGTCAGTGATTTTGCCGTCGCCATCCCAATCGGAATAGGCCGGGTCCTGGCTTCCGACGATCAGGTTGATGAGCGCTTCCGCGTTACTGCGCACGTCTTTTCGTTTGCCTGCTTCGTATGCGGTGAGCATGGCTTCCGCAGTTTGATTGATGAGGATCGCGTTGTTTTCCAAACCATCAATCATTCCAATCTGGCCGGGAGTCTCTTCCGTTGAAAAGATCAGGTGGCGGATGTGTGCCAGCGCCCTGCCGGGAATGCCGGAAGAATATCTCACGTCGCCGGATGAGTTGGGACTGTCATCCGGGTTTGGTTCCAGCGTAATTTCCATGTGGCTGTACAGGCCGAGCAGGTTGCGGCTTTGTTCATCCACGTAGGTCAGGCTGAAGGTTCCATTTTCCCCTGCAAGCACCCCGATACTTCTTCGCTGCTCTCCGCTGTCGTCGATGAGCCATGCCTCGTACTGGCGACCCTCTCCCGGGTCGTCAAGATTCGCGCTGATCGTCACCTGATCCGCCCGCGCCGCGCCATCCTGAAATCGCAGGGTGCCGACCGGCGCATCTTCCACAATGACCGGAGGAATCTCAGTTGCGGGGATTTCGGTCGCCGCGAGAGGCGTTTGTGTCGCGGTCGTCAATCGCGGAAAGACGAACAGCCCGGTGCCAATCACTCCGCTCAGCAGCAGGAAGGATATGCAGGCACATGCAAATATCCCAACCCCGATCCAAAGCGGATTTGCGGACTGCTTCTTTTTTTTCAACGCCATGGTGCGGGGGGTGTTCGCCCGTATAGAATGGATCGTTTCCGCTTCCACGTGCATACCGACCGCGTTGTAGTAATCCACCATGAGATCGTGGCCGCTGTTATATCGCTCATCGGGAGACTTGGTCAATGCCTTGTCAATGACGGCTTGCAGTTCCGGGGGAATATCTTCGATGGGCGGGGGAGTGTCGTTGATGTGTTTGAAGATGACGCTGATCGCGGTATCCGCTTCAAATGGTACGCGGCCTGCAAGCAGTTCATACAGGATGATGCCCAGCGAGTAGATGTCGGTGCGATGATCCACTTTCGAGCCGCTTGCCTGTTCAGGCGACATGTACGCCGGCGTTCCGCTGACAAAGCCGGAAGCGGTTTGCTGGCCGGAATGAGCGATGCGCGCCAGGCCAAAGTCGGTGATGATCGCTTCGACGCTTTTTGTGAGCGGGGCATTTTCCTCGAATTCCCTGCTCTTGCTGTGGAGGATGATATTTGCCGGTTTGATATCGCGATGGACAACGCCTTGGGAATGGGCATAATCAATGCCCTGGATCATGGATTTGAGCAATTGCCCGATCTGCTCGAAGGATAATTTCTGTCCGCTTTTGTGGAGGGTTTGAAGATAGGAGGATAACGACGGCCCCTTCAGGTATTCCATCACAATGTAAGGATGCCCGTCGTGCGTGTCGAAATCGAAAACCTGAACGATGTTGGGATGCCGCAGCCCGGCCACCGCTTTTGCTTCCCGCTGAAAACGCTCCAGAAGTTCCGGGTCCGTTTCGATAAAACTATGCAGGACTTTTACAGCCACCGGCCGGTCCAGTGACAAGTGGGTACCAAGATAAACCTCTGCCATTCCTCCCCGAGCGAGGTATTTATCAATTCGGACCTTTCCGATGGTTTGGCCGATCCATTCAGGCATGGACGAATTATACTTCCGAATTTGGAGCGATACAGTCTGAAATGGTGATGAAATGGAAGAAGATAGCCGGATGACGCGATGAGTCTTTTGGAATCTGTTTTGCCTTATAATTCGACACGTTCGTGTTCTCACACCCGGTAGATCATAAAAACCTTGCGTAATGTGCGCTCTCCAGCGCACATTCGGCGGTAGAGACCGCCAAATACGCGTTTTCGTGAGGTACTGACACCCAGTTTGAACGAGCCGCCATCACACAAATGGAGGAGACATGCCCGGAGATGCTCAAAGCACGCAACCGCACGGTGACCGTGACGCCTTGACCCAAAAAATCCGCGCCAGTTTATCGAAGGCGGACGCCTACACCCGGCGTCAGCGGCGGCTTAATTCAACATTGACACTTGTTGCCACGATTGGCTCTGCAATGACTGCATTCATCACCGCTTTGACCGCTGTTCAAGGGCCCGTGGTCATCCCCGGTGTATTGGAGTGGCAGAGCGCCTGCGCTATCGGGGCGGCGCTGAGTTTGGTTACGACAATCTGCTCTGGGGTGAGTCAGCAGATGAATACCAGCCAGAATTTTTCGCTGGGCAGTCAATGTGTGGGACGATTGCGCGCGCTGGACCTTGTCGCCGCCACACAAACGCGCAGTGTGGGCGATGTAACGATGGAATATGCCGAGATATTGAAAACATATTCCGAGATCATCAACGGCTGAGGGTGTTGCCGCAAATTTCGCTGATTTTTGCGGAAAGTAACATCTTTTTTGAGGCAACGATCCTTCACAAAGTTACCTTTTTTATGAGGCAATGCGCATCGGAATGTGCCTGTGGAGAACGTGATATAATTTTGCCCAACAACTCGAACAACCCATCTTGAGCAGGATAGAGGAGTATCCATGGAAATTACAACCCAGGAATTTAAACACTGCGACTTGTTTAAAGTGAAGGGCCGTGTGGATAGCGCCACCGCGCCGGAATTTTCCAAGGCTCTCGAGAAGGCCAATAACAACGGCCATTTCAAGATAGCGATTGATATGAGCGAACTTGAATACATGTCCAGCGCGGGGTTTCGCGCCCTGCTTGCCACTCAAAGGAATTGCAAACGCTACAACCGCGGGGAACTGGTGCTTGTGAGTGTGCCGGAGCGCATTCGTGAGGCGCTCGAATTGGCCGGGTTTACCGAACTTTTCAAAACGTTCAATGATTCTGTTGAAGCAGTTGGCAGTTTCTAACAAACGTTCGGGGCGTTTTAAAGAAATTAAAAGCCGCCTCCTCACCGAAAGGATGGAGGCGGTTATTCATTATTTTTATTTATGACTAAGATGACTTTTCCAGCCAGGTTCGAGTTCCTGGATGAGATTCGCGAGATGGTGGCAGAGGTTGCCCGCGAAGGCGGGTTCACAGAGAAAGAGGTCTACTCTTTACAACTGGCATCTGACGAGGCGGCCTCCAACATCATCGAACATGCCTATGAAGGCGTCACCAATGCCAGTTTCGATATTACCTGTGACATGCACGGCGATACGATCATCATCACCATGCGCGATAGAGGCTTGCCCTTCGATCCATCCGCGGTGAAACAACCCAACTTGAAAGCCGACCTATCCGACCGCCAGATCGGGGGACTTGGCGTATATCTCATGCGGAAACTCATGGATGAAGTACGCTACGAAGCCAACCCAAGAACAGGGAACCTGCTCGTCATGACAAAGCGGAGGGGATAAGCCGCGCCATGACCACCCCAACCCGTACCCGTCAACTGGAATCCTGGGATTGGCGCCAGCTTGCAAGTTTGGGGGAACAACTTCGCAACGAAGATTCCCTCAGCGCCCAGCGTGACCGCATCTCCTCCATGACCAGCCGTCTCGTGGATGGCGTGGTGGATGTCTGGCTGAACGAAAGCGTTTTTCGCCTTCCCGATTGGGAGGACGATCACATATTCCCTCCACAGCCGCCGAAGGGTGGGATGCGGCTTGCGATCAAATCGGGCAAACTCACCACGCAGAAAATAAATAGGAAAAAGAAAGGCTCCGCTTCACGCGTGACCTTTGTCGCGATCCCCCTCGAAGATCATGGGATTCCCCTCGGGGCGCTTCAAATCACACGCCGCAAAGGGCCTGCCTTTAACTCCGAGGAATTAAATCTCCTGCAAGGCCTGGGACAGATCGTGGCAATGGGACTGTTCGCTTCGCACCGCGCCGAGGTCGAACAATTTCGTCTCAGGCAACTCAACCTCGTCCGTGAAGTGAGCGCCCAGATCGCCAACGTCCTCAACGTGGACGAACTCGCCTCCCGTGTGACTCACCTGATCCAAAAGACATTCAACTATTATTACGTCGCCATTTTTACACTGAAATCGAACTCGAGCGCGCTTCGTTTTCGCGCCAGCGCGGTCGCGCCACGCAAGGGACGAAAGAAAGCCTCCATCGCCCTCGAAGTGGAAACGGGACAGGGACTCATCGGCGAAGCCGCAACCACCGGCCAGGCGATCATTTGCGACGATGTCCGCTCCGATGCGCGTTATCGTTTCATTGACAGCCTGCCCGAGACGAAATCGGAAGTCGTCATCCCCCTGAAAATCGAAGACCGAATCCTCGGCGTGCTGGATGTGCAAAGCAATCAACTGCGCACATTCCACCCCAATGACCTTTTGATTCTCCACGCGCTGGCCGATAACATCGCGCGTGCTGTGGAGGGCGCGCGCTTGTATGGAAGCCTGCGCCGCCGCGCCGACCAATTGACCCTCGTTTCCGAGGTCAGCAAAAGCGTCACATCCACGCTCGATCTTCCCGAATTCATGCGCGATGCGGCTTCGCTCATCAATGAAAAATTTAAATATCCCCATGTCTCGTTGTTTACCGTCCATCCCAACCGCCGCTTGATCGCATACGAGGCGGGGAGCGGCCGGCGCAGTAAAAAACTGGAAGGCTACACCATTTCATTGGACGACGCGGATGGGATCATGCCCTGGGTGGCGCGCACCGGCAGAACCGTGCTGGCAAACGACGTTTCAAAACATGACCGCTATCTGCCCTCGCCGTTGCCCCCCAAAAACACACGCTCCGAACTTTGCGTGCCATTGATCTACAGCGACGATGTTGTCGGCCTGCTCGATATTCAATCCGACAAACTCAACGCTTTTACCGAAGACGACCAGATGATGTTCGAAGCCGTGGCCGATACCATCGCCGCCGCCATCCGCAACGCAGACTTGTATCGCTCCGAGCAGTGGCGCCGTCAGGTATCCGACAGTCTGCGCGAAGTGGCCGGTCTCATCTCCGATAACGTCGGCGTGGATGAAGTGCTCGAAACGATTCTCTCCGAACTGGATCGCAACCTGCCGATTGATATTTCCGCCATCTGGCTGTTGGAAGATGGCGACCTTTGCCTTTCCGCTGTGCATGGTTGTGACCCGAGTCAACTGGAAAGCGTGTGCATTGCCAACCCGGATTCCACCTACGCCATGGCCGAAGCCCTGATGTCGGATATACCGATCATTCGCCGCGCCGATGAACCGTTGTGGCCTGCCGGTCTCGCCGCGGGATACGAAAACAATTACTCGTCCATCGCCGCGCCGCTCCGTGTGGGTGATCGCGCGCTGGGCGTCATCACACTCGCACATCACACGTCGGGGCGATATGGTCACGAAGCCCAGGCCGTGACCACCACCTTCGCAAGTTACGCATCCGTCGCCATCGAAAATGCGCGTCTGTATGATTCCGCGCAGGAGCAGGCGTATGCTTCCGCGGCGTTGTTGCAGGTGGCGCAGGCGGTCGTCAGCCTGAGCGACCTCGACGAAATTCTCGCATCCATCACGCGCATCCTGCCGATTCTCGTGGGCGTGCATCGCGTTTCATTGTTTCGCTGGGATGCGGAACGCGAGTCGTTTACGACCTCGCATGAATTTGGATTTTCAGAGGGGGAAGAACCGACCATGACAGAAAAGGAATTCAAGCCCGGCGACTTCCCCCTGCTCGACTTTGCCCGCGAACAGAATGACATGGTCACGCATCCACTCGACCCGGGGGCTGATCCTGTTTCCTGGTTAACGATCCAACCCGGGGCGGAGTCCGAAGCGGATGTGGTCGATCCTGATCGTCTGCTGATGGCCGTCCCGTTATCCATCAAAAACGATTTGTTCGGCATCTTGTTGATCGAAGAAGCCGAAAACGGACGCCG
>JBBIUO010000039.1:4776-16930 GCA_037440205.1 Chloroflexota bacterium | reverse complement strand
CGAGCGACCGTAGCCCTGCGGTGCACCCCCGATCAACACGCGGGACGATCCCCGTCGTGGTGGTCTCCAGCGCGCAGGCCGCGCCGATGATCCAGCCGTATTACGACTCCCAGCAGGTCAACGGCATGATCGTCGGTCTGCGTGACGGTTCTGTGTTCGAGCAAAACAATGCCAACCGCCCCGGCACAGCCGGTCTTTATTGGAATACTTACAGCGCCGGGCTTTTGCTGGCCGCGTTGCTGATCCTGTTCGGCGGATTGTGGAATTTGGCGCTGGGTCTGCGTGACCGCGCCGCGGCGAGGGAGGCAAAGTAGCATGGATCCTGAACTGCTTTTTGAACTATTCATAGGTTTTGTCAGCCTGATATTTACGCTTCTCATCTTTAGTTATGTGTTGGGCGATAACCCGCTTTTTCGCGCGGCGGTGTATGTCTTCGTGGGTGTTTCCGCCGGGTACATTGCCGCGGTGGCTCTCTGGCAGGTGATTATCCCACTGCTAATTTCGCCTTTATTTTCCACAACCATCTCCCCGGTGGAAAAGGCGTGGCGTCTGCTGTTTCCCATGCTTGGCTCGGTACTGATCCTGATGAAAATTTCGCCGCGCCTCGCGGGCGCGGCCCGCGTTGTGATGGCCTTCATCGTTGGCGTGGGCGCGGCCGTGATCGTGACCGGCGCACTTTCCGGCACACTCGTTCCGCAGGTGTTGGGCGCGATCAACGCCTTCGACATGAACGCCGCGGCCGCGCGAAATATCAACCAGGTCAAGGCGTTTGCGGATGCTTCGATCGTCCTTGCGGGGACGGTGCTTACGCTGATCTATTTCCACTTTGGCGCGCGCCCCAAACCGGATGGCTCGATGCGGCGATTTATATTGATTGATGTATTAGCCTGGGGCGGGCGCATCTTCATCGGCGTTACGCTGGGTGCGGTGTTTGCAGGCGTGTACACCGCCGCACTGACAGCCCTGATCGAACGCATCGGCTCGATCATCACCTTCATTACCGGACTTATCGGGAACTTCCAATAATCATGCCATCTTCATTGATTGACGGTAACTCCATCCTTGCCCTGGACGTTGGCGCGGCAAACACCCGCGCGGTCTTCTTCGATGTGGTCGAGGGAGAATATCGCTTCGTGGCCGCCGGCGTTGCGCCGTCCACTGCCGAAGCGCCGTTCCGGGATGTGAGTGAGGGCGCCCGCAATGCCATCCAGAATTTGCAATCGGTTTTGGGAAAGCCCCTGCTCGATGGTTCTCGCAACCTGATTACGCCGAGCCAGCCCAACGGGTCCGGTGTGGATGCGCTCGTCGCCACCCTGTCTGCCGGGCCGGCCATCAAAACCGTCCTCATGGGTTTGCTGAAAGATGTCTCTTTGGAAAGCGCGCGCCGCCTCGCAGAGTCAACGTACATGCGGATCGTGGAGACCCTCAACATCAGCGACCGCCGCAAACCCGAACAGCAGATTGACGGCATCTTGCGCACGCGGCCGGACTTGATCGTGGTCGCCGGCGGCACCGATGGGGGCGCATCCCGTTCCATTCATAAGTTGCTGGAGCCGATTGGCCTTGCAAGTTTCATTTTGCCGGAAGATAAACGCCCCGCCGTATTGTACGCGGGCAACGAGAAGCTCGAAGGCGACGTAAAGTCCCTCATCGGTTCGTTTTCCTCCTCCCTGCATTTCAGCCCGAATGTCCGACCCTCGCTCGATACGGAAGACCTCGAGCCGGCCCAGCGCGAACTGGCGAGGATGACCGTCAACATTCGCAAGCGCCAGATCAAAGGCGTGGATTTGCTGGACATGTGGTCCGGCGGGCACATCCTGCCGACCGCCTATGCAACGGGACGCATGGTACGTTTCCTTTCAAAAGTCTATGGCGCGAATAAGGGAATTTTGAGCGTGGACCTTGGCGCCTCTGCCGCGGTCATCTCCGCCGGGTTCATGGATAAATCCACGTTGAACGTGTTTCCGCAATTTGGTCTGGGCGAGAATCTATCGGGTCTGCTCAACTACACCAGCCTCGAAGACATCCTGCGCTGGTCGCCGCTCGATATTCCGCCGGGTGTTTTACGGGATTACATCTATCAGAAGGCGTTGTATCCCTCCGCCATCGCCGCCACAAAGGAAGACCTCGCCATGTCGCAGGCGGTTGCGCGGCAGGCGCTTACCCTTGCGATGCAATCCGCCCGCCGCGATTTTCCGAGGAATGTCGCCGGCATCAAGCCGACTCTGACCCCGCTCTTTGAACCGATCCTGGCAGGAGGCGGCGCATTGACCGACGCTTCGCGCCCCGGCCAGGGCCTGCTCCTGCTCCTCGACTCGATCCAACCCGTTGGTGTGACCACGGTCATCATTGACCAGAACAACCTCCTGCCCCTGCTGGGTGCAACCGCTTCGCAAAACAACATCCTGCCGGTTCAGGTCCTTGAATCCGGCGCATTCCTCAGCGTGGGAACGGTGGTTGCGCCGGTGGCCTCTGCCAATTACGGCACGCCCATTTTGCGCGCGACGTTGACGTACGAAAACGGCGCCGAAGGCCGCATGGATTTGAAATATGGAAGCCTCGAAACCCTGCCCCTGGCGAACGGCGAAGCCGGCAAATTGACCCTTCAATGCCTGCGCGGCGCCGATGTGGGCTTCGGCCCCGGACGCGGCGGCACCATCCCCGTCAGCGGCGGCGCGTTGGGCGTGGTGTTCGATGGACGCGGACGTCCGCTCAACCTGCCTGCGGATGCGGTGCGCCGGCGCGAACTCATCAAAAAATGGAATTGGACTCTCGGAGGCGAGTAGGATCATGCTGGCGCCCATACTTCATATTGTCGGCCTTACATCCATTGTGAGAGAACGGCTCCTGCCGGTTCCCGGCATAGTGGTTGCGCGCTTGAATCAAAAAGTCACCCCGACGGATATAATTGCCGAGGCAAATTGGGCGCGCGAGCATGTGCTGTTGAACGTTGCGCAGCAACTTCGGGTAAAGCCCGAAGCGGCAGACCTCCTCATTAAATTCAACCTGAACGACAAAATTACCGCAAATACGGAAGTGGCGGTGGGGAAGGGATTGTTCCCGCGAGTCGTGCGCGCTCCTCGTGATGGGCGTGTGGCGGCAACGGGCGGCGGACAGGTGCTGATGGAAGTCGGCGAATCGAAGATCGAATTGCGGGCGGGCATCCCCGGTACGGTGATCGAAGTTGTCCCAAATCGCGGCGTGGTGATCCAGACCGCCGGCGCGCTGGTGCAGGGTGTATGGGGAAATGGCCGCATTGATTCCGGACTGCTGGTGAACATTGCCGAGAAACCGGATGGTGTGTTGACCGCCGCCCGTTTGGATGTGAGTCTGCGCGGTTCCATTCTGCTGGCGGGCATGGTGAGGGATGCCGAGGCGTTGCAGGCCGCGGCGGAACTGCCCGTGCGCGGATTGATCCTTTCGAGTCTGGTTCCTTCGCTGATTCAACTGGCGCGTGAGATGCGCTATCCCATTGTAGTGACCGACGGATTCGGTTCCCTGCCCATGAACTCGGCCGCGTTCAAATTACTCAGCACAAACGCCAAACGCGATGCGACGGTGAACGCAGAAGTGTATGACCGTTACGGCAATGCCCGCCCGGAAGTGATCATCCCATTGCCCATTTCCGCCGACCCGCCGCCCCTGCGTGATGCGGAACATTTCGCGCCGGGATTGACGGTGCGCATTCGCCGCCCGCCGGCCATGGGAATGATCGGCTCGATCTCGGCCATCAAGCCCGGGTTGACCGTGCTTCCCAGCGGCCTTCATGCCCCCGCAGCGGATGTCAAACTTGAGAATGGCGAAATCGTTGTCGTGCCTCTCGTAAATCTTGAAGTTGTGGGATAATACCCAATACGAAGTTATCTCAAGAATGTCACCCTGAGCAATAGCGAAGGGTCTCAGCGCCAATTGTATGAGACTCTTCGGTCGCGGAAAACGCTCCCTCAGAGTGACATGGCCCAAATAATTCGTCGCAACAAGGCGAGAAAAACAGGAGAGTGATCCATGTCTTTTGATGAACCCAATTTCGATGACGCCGGCGATGCTCCGCTTCCCGAAGAATCAAATAACAACCGCACCTTCTTGATCGCGGCTGGTATTCTGGGCGGGATCATCCTGATCTCCATCGCCTGTCTTGGGGCGGTATATGTGTTTGGTTCGCGGAACAATGCTTCGATACAACAAACCCAGGTTGCAAATGCGGCGAATGCCACATCCACTGCCGCCGCCGTCAATGAAACGGTGAATCGCGCGATCACCGCCACCTTCGAAGCTTCCATTTTGCCAACGGCCACCTTCACATTTACCCCGACCCCAACCCCCCCGGTCGGTGTGGCTTCTCCCACTGAGACGCCAAACCCGGCCTTTGCCGGTTTGAATGGAACCTCGATCGCGCAAACCGCCACCATCGCCGCGGCGTATACCCAGGCCGCCGCCGCGCAGTTGACCATCGCGCCGCCGACCTCCACTGCACTACCCGCCACCGGCATTGCCGATGAATTCGGCCTTCCCGGAATCGTGGTGATGTCGCTCGCTTTTGTGATCGTCATTCTGCTTGCCCGCCGATTGCGAAGCGCACCCACAACAAACCGCTGATTGATTTTCGAATCACAAACGGGATGGCAAACAAAAGCCATCCCGTTTTTTTTATTTTCGTAGTAACGTACCGCACACTTGCCCTGGCGGGCAGTGCCAGGGAAATTCATTTTGCGTCCGGGCGCAAGATAATGGTTTTTAAGAAAATAATCACGCAACGTCGCGTAGGGCGCGTTCTCTTACGCGCCTGTCGGCGTTAGACGCTTTGCGCGCCAACTACGCTAATTCCATCTCCCTCAAAAACTTTTCCCTGTTTGCGGAGCGGGCGGTCTTGCCGCTGGAGGTTTTCAGAATCCATTTGGCATCAACGATGTGGGCGTAGCGAAGGGCAACCGCCGAATTTTGCGTGATGTGTTTTCGCAACGCATCGGCGATGCGCTGGCGTTCATCAGCATCGTCGGTATCCACCTCGGCAACGATGACCACTTCCTCCGTCCCTGCTTTGGCGTCTTCGATGCCGAATGCAACGGCGCGGCCTGCGTGAATGCCGGGCACTTCATACGCCAGCGATTCCAAATCCTGCGGGTACACATTTTTGCCGCCGACGATGATCATATCTTTTTTGCGGCCTGCTACAAAGACCTCGCCGTTCAAGGTGTAGCCATAATCGCCCGTGAGATACCAGCCGTCGCGCATGGCTTTTTCGGTGGCGTCGGGCCGGTGATAATAGCCTGTCAACATGCAGTCACTTTGCAGGGCGATCTCGCCGATCACTTTGTCGGGGAGAATCGTTCCATCTTCGGCGAGGATCAGTAATCGGGTATTGGGAAGCGCGCGTCCCGAGGACATCATCTTCAACGCGGGTTTTCCATCCACTGGCGGATTTGCGATCCGTTCGTTGATGTAGGACGCGCGATCAATCTCATCGACAACTGGTGCAGTCCCGAGCGGAGTTTGAGTCACCCCGAAAACATTTTCTGCCATGGCGTAACTGCATTGAAGCGCGGACTCGCGCAGGCCGTGATTTTTGAATCGCTGATAAAACGCCTGATGACTTTCCCATTTGACAGGCTCGGAGCAGTTGGTGATGACTCGCCACGAGGAGAGGTCAACGCCTTCCATATCGCGCTCGCGGACTTTTTGCGCGCAGAAGTTGTAGGCAAAATTTGGAAGCCACGAGAGCGTGCCTTTGTAACGGCTGACGGCTTGAAATAATTTATGCGGCGCGCGAACCCAATCGAATGGCGATTGCAGGACGAGCGTGATGCCCATGAGGATGGGCATGAGGAAGCCGGCGATGAGACCCATGTCGTGATAGAGCGGAAGCCATGAAACGAGGACATCGTCGCTGGTGAGGTGGATGGATTTTGTGTACGCGTCAAGTTGATTGAGCACAGCCTGGTGCGAAAGCGCCACGCCTTTTTGCAAACCTGTCGTGCCGGAGGAATGTTGAAGCAAAACAATATCTGATGGTTTGCATTGAAGCCCATGCAGTTGATCGAAATCGGGTTCTGCTTCGAGAGCGAGTTGACTGGTGAGCAGAATCGCGCGGACGGAACTCTCCGGGTCAACGGCGGAGTTGATGTCGGATTCAAATTCGGGGTAGGTGAGAATTGCCGCAGGTTGAGTCACCGAGATCAGCGCGGCGAGGTCGGCGCGGTATCGTTCGGGGGAAAGTTTTTCGGTGAGGAAGGGCATGATGGCGGGAATCGCGCCATGCAGGATCGCGCCCCAAAATGAATAAACCAGATCTTCGCCGTGTTGCAAAATGAGAATGACCACTTCGCCGGGACGAATCCCTGCCTGAGCGTAGGCGCGGGCATATCGCGCGGAACCGGTCACAAGGTCGCGGTATGAAATGGGCTTATCCTCCCGCCCGGCGTGTTGGAGAATGACGGAAATCTTTTCGGGATTACTTCTATAATTTTGATGAACGAGATGGATGAGCGTAGTCATCGCTTACTTGCGTGATTGGATCAATGCTGCCAGTTGTTCCAGCGAGTCAAACGTTTCCGCGTTAAGTTCCGTGTCGGCGATGCGGACGCCGAAGTTATCCTCGACGAACATGCTGATATCCACGAGACTGAAGGAATCAACCAACCCGCTGGAGATAAGGGCTTCATCGGGGCGGATGGTACGATTGGGTTGTTTGAGAATGTCGGCGGCGATGTAGGCGGCGAGTTTTGAAATGATTTCTTCCATGAAAGAATTCCTTTTCAGTTGAAGTCAGGCTCGAATTCTACACTAATTTATTGCGGGATCACCTGTTTTGGATTAGTGCAAGGGGGTCGGTAAAATTTCTCCAGGCATTTAACGCCAAGACGCGGAGTCGCAAAGGCAATAATTTCTTCGCAGCGTTGCGCCTTGGCGTTAAAAACTCCCTATGGTTTTGCTCTACACTCGAATCAGACGATAAAAATGCCCGGATGATTTCCGGGCATTTCTCTATTCCTTTGATGTTTTTGGTTTTGCCGTGCTGTTCTTTTCCGCTGTTCTTCTTGTTTTGGCAGGCGCTGTCTCTGTTGACGATGCGGCGGCCTTTTTCCTCCTTGCAGGTGACGGAGAGATTTCCTCTTCCATCTCGTCATCCTCATCTTCTTCCACAACAAGTTTGACCGCTGATGCGGCCCGCCTGCGCGGCGCCTCGACTTTGACTTCCTTGATCTGGTATTCCTCCTCCCAGCCTTCTGCAAAGGAAAGTTTTAACCTGCCATATCGAACCAGCAGCATGACCACACCGGCAACCGCCATCAAAACTGAAACAAGCATGGTGTAGGTCACAAATGAATCGCCGATGAGCGGCTGATCCGGGCGGAAGAATTCGATGAATGCCCGCGCCAACCCTGCGAGGACCAGCCAGCCCGAAAAGATCGCACCGGGTTTCATCCTCTCCGCATATTGACGGGAGACCCAGAGCAATAACAAGGCAAGGAGAATGTTCAGGATCATCTCGTAGGCAAAGGTCGGGTGGAAGCGGGTTGTTTCCACCGGATATTGACTCAAATCGGCATATTGCGAGAGGCGATGCGCCGCGTCAATCGAAATCCCCCACGGCAACTTCGTCGGCGGCCCGTACAGTTCCTGGTTGATGAAATTTGCCGGTCTCGCCAATGCCTGACCAATGAATACTGCCGGGGCAATCGCATCGAGGAAAAGCCAGAAATCCATTCCGTTTTGTTTGAGGAAGAGGTACAGGGCAATTGCACCAAAAAGCAGACCTCCAAAAAAGTGCAAACCGCCTTCCCAAATCTTTAAAATCGCGCCGGGATTGTCAGCGTAATAGGAACTGCCGCCAAGAATACTGTTGATCACATACCACAAGCGGGCGCCGATGATACCGATGGGCAGCACCCATATCATGGCATCCCAGATAACCTCGCCGTTCTGGCCGCGCCGGCGGATCTCCCTTTCTGCCAGCCATGCACCCGCCACCGCGCCAAACATGACAAGAACGCCATACCAGCGCAGGACGATCTCCCAATTGAACAGTTTAAATTGAAAAATTACAGGATCTATCACTTGAGTTACCTCTGAATTAAGTTTTGGCGATTATATCACCCGGTTTTCGCCAAACCCGCAGAAAAGATGAGCCTGAAATTAGGAACTGTAAACCTTCATGGAAGGGGAGAACCGGGATATTTTCTGTGCGAAACGAAACCCTGTAAAAATGTGGAGGAAGCCGACAAAAAATAGCGTAATAAATATTGCGCAGTATGAAACAAAGAATGTGATGTTTGTCATGCGTCAATGTGATGAATTGCAGGTCAAAAATTATCGGGAAATCCTTACAATAGTCATAAACATTGACTCCCGCCCTCAATATTTGATTGGATAAACCATGCTTCGTATCAACCGCCAGACCGATTATGCCGTTCGAGTCCTCCTGGCCCTCTCCAAAAAGGAAGAGGGTAAACGTGTTTCCACCTCTGCAATTGGGCGCGAAATGCTCATTCCCCCGGCGCTCCTTCAACGTATTGTGGCAGAGTTGGCGGGCGGCGGCTTCATTAACACCCAGGCCGGGCGCGACGGAGGCATCTCCCTGGCGCACGCGCCAAAAGATATCAGCCTCCTGCAAGTGGTGGAACATTTCGAGGGCGAACTCTATCTCTCCGATTGCGTTCTCAAACCCGGCGAATGCCCGTTCGACAAGAGATGTCCCGTGCATTGCCAATGGGTGCGGCTGAAAAACCTTTTACGCGACGAAATGACGCGCATCTCCTTCCAGCAACTTGTGGAGGAAGGCAGACTGATCGAAGCCGAATGGAAGAAAAACGCTTCGCACGCCCCGATGCCTGATTCAGTCACGAACGGCATTTTCATCACCGAAAATGTTTCTGCATGAACAAGTATTTGCTAAACGGCCTATACGGCCTGCTTGCCTTGATCGTCATCTCGGCTTTTGCATTCAAAGTGTTTCAACCGATCAAAGTACTGCCGCGCATGCAACTCTCCCCTGCCTTCAGCCTCACCGATCAGGATAATGCCCGCCTCACCAGTGAAGATCTTCGCGGACAGTTTGTCATTTACAACTTTGCCTACACCCACTGCCCCGCGCCCTGCTACAACATGAACGAAACCATTCAGGAAGTGCAATCCCGCTTGAATGAAGTGACATTGGATGATATCCCCGTCGCCTTCGTCACCATCTCCATTGACCCGGACCGCGACACTCCCGAAGCCTTGAAATCCTACGCCGACTCCCTCGGCGCAGATACAACCCAATGGAAGTTTGCGACCACCGCCAATAAGTCCCTGCTCAAGACCATCATCGGTTCGGGTTTTGAGACCTACTACGAAGAAAAAGATGACGGCAGTTTTACCTTTGACCCGGCCTTTGTGCTGGTGGATGGCTGGGGCATCGTCCGCGCGGAGTATCGCTACGCCACCGAAGTCTCCAGCGCCGACCGCATTCTTCGCCACCTCGGCGTGCTGGCGGATGAGGTCCGCAACAGCAAAGGCACGGCCAAACTGGCATACGAAGCCGCGCACCTATTTTTGTGCTATGCGCCATAGGAGAATTGTCATTGCGAGGAGGCACGCGACACTTGCACCGCACTGCAAGTGCAGGTGAGCGTCCCCGACGAAGCAATCCTCATCTTGCCAAGAGATTGCTTCAGTCGCTCCGCTCCTTCGCAATGACAGAAAAAAATGAAGACCAAGATCCTTCTCGCCACCTTCGCCATTCTCCTGGGTATCACCACCGGGGTATATTTTTTTCGCCCACATGTTTTTCACGGCACGGTCATTCAATCGCCGGAGCCTTCCTATAATTTCACGTTGACGGGCGCGGACGGCGATGTTTCCCTGAGCGATTTTCGCGGCAAACTGGTTTTACTCTATTTTGGTTATACCTTCTGCCCGGATATTTGTCCCGCCACGCTGGCAAATGTTGGGCAGGCCCTGCGAAAGATCGGCGCAAAAGCGGAGGATGTGCAACTCGTTATGATCTCCCTGGACCCGGAGCGGGATACTCCCGAAAAACTGGCTGAATACGTGGCCCATTTTCATCCATCCTTTATCGGTGTGACTGGTTCCCAGGAACAATTGGATGAAGTCGCCTCCCTGTACGGGATTTTTTACCAGAAGACGGAAGGCAGTGACGCGACCGGTTATTTGATTGATCACACCGCCACCCTGATGGTGATTGACCGCGAAGGCTATTTGAAATTGGTATTTCCATTCGGCGTCACTCCCGACGAGATCGCCGATGATTTGAAGTACATGCTCAGGCAATGAGGAGGTGGAACTGCAACAGCGTAACGAATGCCCATTTCCCCCTCCGCAGTTTGCGGCGCCGCGCGAAGCGGCAATCCAAATCCATCCCAATTATGAGGAGAATGAAACATGGCGAAAAAAGATAAAGAAGACGATGAGTTTCGCCCGACCGGCACGATGGCGGTCATGGCCATCTTTGTCATTGTACTCATCGCAATCTGGGCAACGATCTATATGATCCTTGTCGGACGTGGAGGCACCCTATGAGCGCACAGAAAATGCACATTGATCCCTACGAGCGCAATTGGATGATCTTCAGCGCCGTTATGCTCGTGCTGTTTGCGACGGCTGTCAGCGTGGCCGCGTTCGGCATGGGGATTCAGGTTCCCGCGCCCGAACAGCGCGTGGACCCCCGGACGGTGGCAACCGATCCCAACAGCCCCTGGTCGAACCCTGGCCTGCGGGAAATCTCTCCCGGTAAATACGATGCCTATATTCTGGCCCACGCAATCCCGAGCTGGGAATATTTGCCCAAGGAAATCACGGTTCCCGTTGGCTCGCGTGTAACGTTCTACGTGACTTCATCGGATGTACAGCACGGCTTCAAGATCCAGGATACGAATGCGAACTTCATGGTTCTTCCCGGACAGGTTTCCAAACTAACGGTCACATTTGACAAGCCCGGCACCTACAACTTCATCTGCACGGAATACTGCGGCAGTGGCCATGGCGTCATGTACGGCGCGATCATCGTCACGCCATAGGCTGAAAGAGAGACACCATGAAACAATATCCATTACCCGCTGGCGAAAAGAAACTCATCAGCTCGCACCTTTTGGTGGCCATCCTTGCGCTTGCTGTCGGCAGTTTGTTCGGCCCTTTGCAGGCCTTTGAACACGCAGGC
This sequence comes from Chloroflexota bacterium, assembly GCA_037440205.1. Lineage (GTDB taxonomy): Bacteria > Chloroflexota > Anaerolineae > Anaerolineales > Villigracilaceae > Villigracilis. The sequence continues at coordinate 5,775 of JBBIUO010000039.1, read as the reverse complement.
TGGGACATTTATCCCTACATCAAGCCCCTGATCAAATCCTACTATCAGGGTCTCACCGTTCACGGCGTTTTGAATGCGCTCGTTTGGACGACCTTCTTCATCATGGGCTTCCTGACCTTCAATGTTACGTTTGGTTTGAAGCGCCCTCTCAAGAACATGACCCTGAACAAGGTCGGTTTCTGGGTCATGGTCGTTGGTGTGGTCACGGCCGCGATTCCGATCCTTGCCAATCAGGCCACTGTGCTTTTTACCTTTTATCCTCCCCTCAAAGCCAATTGGGCTTTCTACCTTGGCTTGACCCTGGTTGTGGTGGGCAGTTGGGTGGAAGGCTGGGGCCTGTTCATGACCTATGCCGCATGGCGCAAGGAAAACGCCAATGAACGCACGCCTTTCATCGCATTTGGGAGTCTCATCACGGCTTTGCTTTGGCAGATTTGCACCCTCGGCGTTGCGGTTGAAATTCTCACCATGCTGTTGCCGTGGTCGCTCGGCCTGATCGCAGGTGTAGACCCGCAACTGGCCCGTACCTACTTCTGGTTCACCGGCCACCCGCTTGTGTACTTCTGGCTTCTGCCTGCTTACATTTCGTGGTATGCCATGCTTCCCAAACAAGCCGGGGATGGCAAGATGTTCAGCGACACCCTTGCCCGCCTTGCCTTCTGGATCTTTCTTGTCCTCTCCACGCCGCTTGGTTTTCACCACCAATATGTAGACCCCGGTGTTCCGCCCGTGTGGAAGTTCATCCATTCCATGCTTACTTTTGGCGTGTTCTTCCCCTCCATGATGACCGCCTTCACGGTGGTTGCCTCCCTTGAGCACGCGGGACGCAAACAGGGCGGCACAGGTACATTTGGCTGGATCTGGAAATTGAACTGGAGCGATCCCTCGGTAACCGCCCAACTTTTCGCCGGCATCCTGTTCTTCTTTGGCGGCATCGGCGGTTTGGCGAATGCCTCCTACAACGTCAACCTTGTCTTGCACAACACCGCTTTCATCCCC
>JBBIUO010000039.1:2459-4754 GCA_037440205.1 Chloroflexota bacterium | reverse complement strand
CACTGTTGCTACCGGCGTGACGTTGAGCTTCATGGGCATTTCCTACTGGCTTCTGCCCTACCTCACCGGCAAGAAACTTTGGAATCCCAAAGTGGCTGTTGCCCAGGCCTGGCTTTGGTTCGTCGGCATGATCATCTTCTCCAACTCCATGCACGTGCTGGGTTTGCTCGGCGCTCCCCGCCGCGTACCGCTCGGTTTGGCTCCCTACGTTCCCGCTGAATGGAACAGCCGCCTCTTCCAGGTCGGTGTTGGCGGCGCCATCCTCTTCCTCAGCGGCGCCTGTTACCTCACAGTCATGCTTATGACCGCCCTGAGCAAGGAAACCGTCAAGGAAGAAGTGGAAGTGCCTGTGGCCGAAGCCATGCAGGACCCCGCTCTCACCCCGGTCTGGCTCGACCGCTGGGCGCCCTGGATCTACGGCGCTCTCGCATTGGTTGTCGTTGTGTATGGCCCAATGCTCTTTGAATTGATCAAGAACATCGCGCTCACTTCCCCGGGCTTCAAAGTCTGGTAATTTGAAACAAAGGTGACAGTCACCCGCATGGTGACTGTCACCTTCTTCTCATTTCGCAGCCTTTATCGATTTGTCGTTTTTCTTTTATTCATGATCCTTGTGCGAAATTATTTGTAACGATCTGTCAGCACATGACCACTCCCCCCGCCAAAAAACAACTCACTGACCATCTTTTCGAGCGAAATCCCAGCGTGGATTGGAACGCGCGCCTCAATTCTCCAAGCCGACGCCTGCTCAATGCCTTCGAGAGCATTTCCCTGCGCCTTGAGGCTCCCATCAACTGGCTCATCAACGACCCGCGCTTCAACCCGCTCTACCACACAGGTACGATCACCATTTTCCTGCTGGTTGTCATCCTGCTCACCGGCATCTACCTGACCATGTTCTACCCGTTTGGGTTCACCTTTTCCTACCACGCGGTATCGGCTATCGAGGGGAACCTCGTCGGGCGGATCATTCGCGCCATGCACCGCTACGCCTCCGACGCGGCAGTCATCTTTGCGCTTTTGCATGGATGGCGTACTTTCTTTCAGGATCGCTTCCGCGGGCCGCGCTGGCTGGCTTGGGTGACCGGCGTTGGTATGGCAGTTGTCGTCTGGGCCATCGGCATCACCGGCTATTGGCTGATCTGGGATGAACGCGCCCAACTCCTGAACCAAAGCCTCTTCAAAATCCTCGGCAATTTCAAAGGCGGACAGGCCTTCATCGTTGATTTCATCACCGGCGAAGCTGCGGGCACCGGCTGGGTGTTCATGATGATCGTCATCATCCTGCACCTCGGGCTTTCCGCGCTCACTGCGTATTTTTTGTGGTTGCACCTCAAACGCATGAGCCGCGCGAAATGGCTTCCTCCAAAATATTGGATGGCGATTTCCGTCTTTGTGCTTTTGCTTTCGGCGGCGCTCTTTCCCATTGGCATGTTGCCGCCGCTCAACGCCACACAACTGCCCGAGCAGGCCCCTGTTGACTTATTCTATTTATTCTATCTATCCACCTTCCTGCGCAGGCCACAGGCGCTGTTTTGGAGCATCCTCCTTTTCATCTTGGGCGTTGCCACGGCAATGCCCTGGATTCTCCCCCGCGCAAAGGGCGTCAAATCCATCAAAGTGGATTTAGCCAACTGCGATGGCTGCACCCTCTGCGAGCGCGATTGTCCCTACCGTGCCATCAAAATGGTTCCCCGCACCGACGGTGCGCGTCCCAAATTCCAGGCCGAGATTGATTCCAGCTTGTGCGTGTCCTGCGGTGTGTGCATTGGCAGTTGCCCGGACAATGCCCTCACTTTTGGAGATATTCCGCTCGATCCGCTTTGGAAGACCACACTTAAACAGGTTGCGCAAGTTGGCAATACCACCGCCGGGGACGGCGATGGGAGCAGGGTTAAAGTTGTTTTCACCTGCGAACGTCACGCCATACACGGTATGGGTAAATACCTCGACGATCCAAATATCCACATCGTCCCGCTCACCTGCATCGCGATGGCGAATCCAAACCTTGCCGCACAGGCGCTCGAAGCAGGGGCAGGCGACGTTCAATTCGTCGGCTGTCCGCCCGAAGACTGCGCCAACCGGGAAGGCAATCTTTGGTTGAATGAACGTGTCACAGGGAAACGACTTCCCAAACTCAAACCGGATTTCATTCCGCATGTTCACACTGCCTGGGCGGCGCCAACTGATTTTGGTAACGCAATCAAGACTCAGATTAAGTCCGAAGCGAACACGTTTTCATTCACGCCCAATGGAAAACATATCCGTTTTATTGTCCCCTTGCTTGCGGTGATG
>JBBIUO010000039.1:0-2439 GCA_037440205.1 Chloroflexota bacterium | reverse complement strand
AGCGATTGGCCGACAAAATTCTTCGGCGCGGATTCGGCGACTCTCGCCATTCAAATGACCCACCACAGTGGATATGCCATTCACGACATCGCGCCTCAAGCCGACCTCGAACCTGATCTTCACCATCCGACTCGTCTCACGCTGGAAGTGGATCACAAACTCGTGCTGGATGAAACCTACGTTGCCAAAAATGACAATATGAATCAGGGCGTTCGCATCTTTGAACAGATGCAACTCCCTGCCGGCCGGCATCACATCACGATCAAAATGTACGACAGGCCGGACGCGGCCATCGAACAGGTTCTTTTCGATAAGACTGTTCCATTTGCTTCGCGCCAATTCCTCACCATCAACTTCAGGGATATACACTTGGGCGACCCGAAGGAAGGCGAGCGCATCTACTACGAAACCGCCGCCGGCGTGAATGCGGGATGCCGCATTTGCCATTCGCTTGAAAAGGATGAGGTCATCATCGGCCCGTCGTTTTACGGAGTTGCAACCCGCGCAGAAACCCGCGTCCCCGGCATGACGGCGGAGGAATATCTGCATCAATCCATTGTCGAGCCGAATGCCTTTGTCGTCCCCGGCTTCCCCAAGGGACAGATGATCCAGAACTTTGGGCAGATTCTCACCGAAGAAGAAATTCAGGACTTGATCGCCTTCCTGATGACAATGAAATAAAAAAGTAGTAACGACTTAAGTCGTTCGGGTAAAAGGCGACTGAAGTCGCCACTACGAAGACCTTTCGTGAAGTACTGATACTAAAGAGGAAATGTGAAACGAATCATCATTCTCATTGCGTTGCTTGCCATTACCCTTTCCGCCTGCGGACGCAAACCTCCCACTCCGCTCAGCGCAGATGCGCCGGCCGATAACGTGCCGGATATCATCGGCTCGTATGCCTTGAACGCCAACGACCCCACCGGCGAACAATATGGCGGGACGTTGACCATCTTCGCGGGCGATGCTCCGAACGAATACAAACTGCAATGGCTGGTCTCCGGCGATATTCAGGAAGGCACCGGCACACTCGAAGGCAATCAACTGACCTTTACCTGGCAAAGTGTTTCCGGCACGGACCAGTTTCTAGCTGGCTCCGGTGTTTACACTGTCACCGTCAATGGAGAATTGTATGGAACCCGTTCCATCGATGGTGTGGAATCCCCGGGTAAAGAGACTGCATATCCAAATAAAAAATAAGACCAACTTTATCTGATAACGCCGTTATTCTCCCCCGCATGGGTGAGAATAAAAATCACCCGCCGACGGGATAAAAACAATACAAAGATGGTGCTATGATTTTTGTATTATCAGTACTTCACGAAAGCGCGTAATTGGCGTTCTCTAACGCCTAATTTGCGCCAGAGAGCGCAAACTACGCGAGGTTTTCGTGATCTACTGATTATGTCCGTTTGTCGGCGCTTCACAAAAACCATGCTGAGTCTTTTGTGAAGCGCTGACCATATCATATCCAAAGGAGAAAAGGGTCTATGGCAAAAGTTGTTGTAATTGGCGCGGGGTTTGCCGGGCATACTGCGGCGTTATACCTGGGGAGTCGGCTCGGCAGGAAACATGAGATCACGGTCATCAGCAACCGTGATGTGTTCAGTTATCTCCCTTCATGGGTGTGGGTGGGTGTGGGGCACATGAAGCCGGAGCAAACCGTTTTCAAACTCAAACCGGTATATGACCGCATGAATGTCAAATTCGTTCATGCCGCCGTGAAGGAGATTCATCCCGATTCCGGCGATCAATATGTGCTGGGGGATGAAGTCGGCTCTGGCAAAGAGGTGCGCCTCAATTACGATTACCTTGTCATCGCTCCCGGCCCCCTGCTTAACTTTGCCGGCACGCCGGGGCTTGGCCCGGAAAATGGCTTCACCAATTCCATTTGTTCCCTGCCTCATGCCATCAAAACACGCGATGCCTATCTTGCCCAATGCGAGCGCATGAAGAAGGGCGAAAAGGTGAAGATCGTCATCGGCACCGGTCACCCGATGGCCACCTGCCAGGGAGCGGCGTTCGAATACATCGTCAACGTTCACAAGGACCTCGTCAAAAAGGGTTTACGCGACAAAGCCGATATCCTCTGGCTTTCCAACGAACCCAAACTCGGCGACTTCGGCGTCAACGGCGTGCAGATCAAACGCAACGGTCACGTAATGCGAAGCGAGGAATTCATCCAGTCTGTGTTCAACGATCACGGCATCCGCTATCAGATTCAAACCGGCGTCACCAAAGTCGAAGAGGGCAAAATCCACTGGCAGAATTACGAAGGCGAGGAAGGCACGACTGACTTCGATTTCGCCATGATGATTCCGCAATTCAAAGGACAGCCTTTCAAGTACATCGGCAGGGATGGGGAGGACATTTCATCGAAGATGGTCAACCCCGCCGGTTTCGTTTTGGTGGATGGAAAATACGGTCTTCCCTACCCCG
>JBBIUO010000038.1:8668-17026 GCA_037440205.1 Chloroflexota bacterium | reverse complement strand
ATCCCTCTCTTTTTTCAAAGTGCCAATTTCAAATTCTTTTTCTTAAGGTCTATATGAATCAAATCCTTGTGATTGCATGGCGTGAGATCACGCGTCTTCGTAAACGATTCAGCGGCGGGGCGAGTCCGTTGGCGGTGCTGGCGTTGCTGGCTGTGCTGGGACTCTCCGCGTATTATCTGCGCGACAGGGTTTCGCTTGGGAGCGGTTTGTATCGCATCGGCGTTTCGGGAGATGTGCCTGCGATTCAAGACAGTCGCTTCGCGGTGATGCAGGTGGATGAAACGCAGGGCAAACAATTACTCGAACAAAAAACCATTGACGTGCTCATCGTCGGTTCGCAGGTGTTCGAGCGCGAAGATGACAAGTCGCAATACGCGGTGCGGGCGCTGAAGCAATACATGGAAAAGTCCGAATTGATTCGCGTGGGCAATTCCTTCGCGGGCAATGCCGCGTTCCCGCTTCGGGTGGGGATAAACCATCTCAACGCCGCGCAGGCCCAAAGTCAGGTTGAGGCGGGCGGAACGCTTCCCACAACGCAACCAGAAGAAGTCATAATCCCATCGCTCACCCCGCCTCCCGCGCCGTTCACACAAGTCCTCGTCGCATTGATCTACGTCATGCCGATCACGTTCATCAGCATTTTCTTCACCAGCAGTTTTATGGATGAAAAGATCAACCGCCGTTTGACGATTTTGCTTTCCGCGCCTGTGACGCCGTTTCAGATTATTTTGGGGAAGATGCTGCCGTATGCGATTTTCGCGCTCGCTTCGACCGCGCTGATTGCTGGTCTGACAAAAACGAACATTCTCCTCGCCCTGGCAATTTTCGCGCCGACCACGTTGTTCATCTTCGCGATCTATTTGATGGTGCCGTTGTTCTATCGCTCGTATAACGACACGACGTTTATCGCGATGCTGGTCAGCACGGTGACGACGGCGTATCTTGTGTTCCCCGCGATGTTTACGAACGTGAATGATTTTGCGTACATCTCGCCGTTGACGCTGGCGGTGAAGATGTATCGCAACGAACCGTTTGGCTGGCGTGAATATTTGTTTCCGTCACTGCCGATGGCGGCGGTGTTTGGCTTTGCCATGTTCGCAGGGACGCGCCTGCTGAACGAGGAATTTTTGATGGGATACAAACCCATCACGCGCAAGATCAAGGACGCGATCTATTTGATGATGGCGCATTCCAGCCCATATTTTTCCGTGCCGTTGTGGAGTTTGCTGGTGATCCCCGCTGTGTACATGGCGCAGATCATTTTCCTCGCGTTCGCCACCAATTTGCCGTTCGGGTTGATTCTGTTTTTTGTGCTGTTCGCCTCTGCTGGCGTAGAGGAAGTGGTCAAGTCCATTGGCATTGTTGTGCTTGTCGAGCATGGCGTCGTGAAATCGGCATGGCACATTCTCGGCTTGTCGTTTCTTTCGGGGCTGGGATTTTTGATCGGCGAAAAATTGTTGTTGCTCATTTCCATCAGTTCGGTTTCGCAGGCATCGGCTTCGAGCGCGTTGTTCGGTGCGGGGTTGTTACTGCTTGTGCCGTTGATTGCGCATTTTGTATTCACTTCCATCGTTACTTTGCTCACCACGAAGGCAAGAATATTTTATGTGGTCAGCCTGTTCATCGGGACAGTGATTCACTTCATCTATAACTGGAAACTAATGGGAGGCTTTTGATGAATCCGTTCTTTGCCATCGTCAAAAAGGAAATATCCTCCGTCCTGCGCGAATTCACCATCATCATCTCGATTTTGATTCAACTGTTCATCGCTTCATTTTCCTCGGCGTTGTTGCTGGGAATGCTCTCGCTGTATGACTCGGATACGATTATGAAATTCGGCGGCGCGGGATTCAAGGTTGGCGTAGTTCAATCCGACGATACCAAATTGGGAGATTTATTCGACGAACGCGGCTTGAAAGTGTCTCGATACTCATCATTAGCGGGAGCGCAGGCGGCTTTCTCTCGCGGCGAAGTCATCGCAATCGTGGATACCCCCCAAGACGTGAACGGACTCGTCGAAGTCAAACTGTATTTACCCGAGTCGGACACGATCAGTTCATTGATTCGCATGGTGATTCAAGAGCCGCTCAAACAATACGAAAATGTTCTGCGCGGGCAAAGAGGAGTCGAAGTCCGTTACACGGATTTGAAGGGCAAGCCATCTACCTCGTATGAGTTCATCTATTCCGTGCTTTTGCCGATGCTGATGCTCTTCCCTGCCTTCGTCGCGGGGAGCATGTCTGTGGACTCGCTCACCGAGGAAATTGAAAGCAAGACCCTGCAAACTTTGCTGTCCACGCCGTTGAGCATCAATGGGATGGTCAGCGCGAAGATCACCTCGGCGGTGATTCTCTCCGCGGCGCAATGCGCGGCATGGCTGGCTTTGTTGCAGGCGAACGGAATCGCCATTCAAAACGCGGGTTGGATTCTTTTGCTGGCGACCATCGTTGCGGGGATTCTGTCCATTTCGGCGATGCTGGGCGCGGTCATGTTGCAAGACCGCGAACGCTCGCAGTTCATCTATTCCCTCATATTATTGGCGGCGGCGGGGATCAGCACGCTGTTAAATATTTCGCCCATCACGGTCATGTCACGGCTGGCGATTGGAGATGAGTTTACGGGCGGGTGGCATGTCGCTGTATTTGCAGTGATTTTGGTGGGGCTGTATTTTGTATTGAGGAGGATGTCGAGGCGGTTGCTGGTGTAGAACACGGAGGCGTGAAGGCAATCCGCAAGGCGGTATAATGGTATTCATCATGACAAAAATCTACCTTGATACATGCTGTCTTAATCGCCCGTTCGATGACCAGACCCAGGAAAGGATTCGCCTTGAAGCCGAGGCAGTGCTGGCAATTCTGTCTCGAATTGAAAAGGGAGAATGGGATTGGATTGGCAGTGAAGTTCTGGTGGATGAAATAGAGCAGACGCCCGATACGCAAAAATTGAGCAGGGCAAGGTTGCTGTCAGGATTTATCAAGCAGGTGGTTGAAATTGGCGAGAAAGAGACGAAGCGGGCGGATGAATTACAAAGAGAAGGCTTTCAGGTATTCGATGCTTTACACCTTGCCTGCGCCGAATCATCGAAAGCCGATGTCTTTCTTTCAACCGACGATCGTCTGTTGAAACTGGCGAAAAAAGTGTCGAAGCGATTGAAGATACAGGTAATGAACCCCCTTGCCTGGGTAGAGGAGATGATTTAATGATGAACGCACAAACAATGTCCCTTGAACAAATTCGGGTTGCGGGTATGGAGGCGCTCGCTCGTGAACTCGGGGTTGTAGGTATGATTCGCTTCCTCCAACAATTTGAAACAGGACACGGCAATTATTCCAAGGACCGCCATCAATGGCTGGATAACCAGGATTTGGATTCCATTGTCAAACGGATTCAGGAACGACGAGAAGCGAGGAAGAAAGCAAAGTAGACTCGAAGTTGTTCGCGAGCCATTGGAGTAAGCATGGACAAGGTTATTTCAGTCAAACCGCTTGAAAATTTTTTTCTCGAAATCGAATTTGCAGACGGACTCCGCAAGGTGATTGATATTCGACCCTTCATCGGGAAGGGAATTTCTTCCGCGCTCAATGACGAAGCCTATTTCCGCCAGGTAAGTTTGGAGGACGGCGGCGGGATCGCATGGCCGAACGGCTATGATTTTTGTCCCAACTTCCTGCGCGACGATGTGCCTGCCGTGAATTTGCAAACAGCATAGAAGGTCAGATTGGAAGTTGAAAATATGCAAGAGCGGCAAAACTATCCAATACAAATATCGGCTTATTTTCTGCCATGCCATCTCTTGATTTTGGCTTCTTCGCGGGCAAGATCGGCGGCGCGTTCGTTCAACAATGCCTGAGTCATGGATGTTTTCCCCGCGTATTTTCCATAAGTAGACTGGATAAATTTTGCCGTTGCGCGCCTTTTACGCCGCATGACAACCAGCCGATGTACCTGGCGATAGGTTGCAGGTGACAACTCTATAACTTTTCCCTTTGGGGTGATAAGACGGGCAGGAAGCGCCATGTCAGTTCCTTTTCTCTATGTTCATATTTTACACGCTTTGAGGGATTGACGCGCCTCATTTCGCGGACATCCCCTCATACACCATAAACTCCCGCAGCACCTCAGGGACGATCCACGCGTATTCGGCGCGCAAGTCGCCTTCGTGCCTTGAAATGGTCGTATGCCATTGCAGCGCTTTGACGATGGATGCGACGGGTTTGGAAAGACGGTATGCTTTCAGTAACTCATCCTTCGATGCGAATGTTTGCCAGGGTTCAAGGTAGAGATCGAGCAACGCCGCCATTTCAGGGGTGAAGGAATAATCGTCGAGGTTGAGCGAGATTTCGATGCTGACGAAAAATGTGCGAAGCGAAACGAAGGGATGGGTCACGCTGGCGTCGCCCCAATCGAAGAAAGTAATGCGCCCATTCTTGACGAGGACATTGCCATCGTGGAAGTCGCCGTGATTAATGGTTTCGGGAATCCCGAACGCGGCGAGGTCTTTGCAAATCCCCTCGAAGCGCGGTTTTAAATTTTGTAATTTCTCAAAATCTCCCGCCGTCAGTCCTCTTTCCTGACCGACCATCATGCTTGTTTCATCGGCAAGCAATTCTTCATAAAGCGCGGGCAACGCCGCGAGACGATGGTCGGGAATCCCCAACGCGAGAATCTCGTCCACATGTTCGGCGAGGCCGATCTGGAGATCGGCATACTTTGTGATGACAGGCTCCCAAGGTTTTGTATCCTTCATCGGGCGGATGGAAACGCGCAGTTGTTCGCCGCCGTCGCGCATCAACATCCAGCCGCGGGCCGCGTCGGACGCGATAATATCCGGCATGCAATCGGGAAACCAGCCTGCCATCATTTCCGTCAGCGCGATCTCGTAAATCGTTTCGGGCGCGGTGGCTTTGAAGAAAAGCATCCCTTCACTCGATGGGACGCGCATCACCGTTGACCAGGCATAGGCGTGGTTTTGTTCGATCTCGCCAGTGAGTTGAATGGAATTTCGTTTCGCCGCTGCACGAATCCAATGATGAGCCTGCCTCTGCCAATCGGAATCGTGCCAGCGAAGTTGAGGTTGAGTTGACATGTACCTGTAAAATCCTTTTCGTTGTTTGTGATTAAGAGGCTCTACTGTTTTTTAACGGGAAAATAAAACCCCAGCCGCGGATTTCACAAATTTACGCGAATTTTTTTTCTGGACAATTCGCGCAAATCAGCGTCATTCGCGGCAAAGAGTTTCTGAACAGGTGACCAATCCCGCCGGAAACGGGAGAGCCGATTACGATTTCTTCTCCTCGTATTTTGCGATCACCGCCTGAACTTCCTTCACCTGTGAATCGGTGAGAGGGCCAAACTCCATCGCGCCCGCGTTCTCCGTCACCTGCTTCACGGACTTGAACCCCGGAATGGGAACCATGCGTTCGTCCAAAGCCCAGATGTAAGCCAGCGCGCCCTGCGCCATCGTCCGCCGGTTTGATGTCAACAGGTCGCGCAGTTCCTCCGCAATCTTGAGCCGTCTCTGTACTCTTGGATGGGAAAAATCCATGCCGGAGCGGATGTCGTTTTGTGGGAACGTTGTACCTGAATTGAATTTGCCGGTCAAAAAGCCCATGCTGAGCGGGTCTTTATTGATGCCTGCCAGATCGAAGTCCGCGCAGATGTCGCGCATTTCAACGTTGTCAAAGATGGCATTCAAACGGAATTGAATGGATGTGCAATGCGTCCCGCCTGCGAAAGCACGGGCGCGTTCAACGAGGTCGGTACTCCACCCATACCAGCGGATCTTTCCCGCCGAGGCCAGTTCCTCCAAAATGGGTTGAAGTTCCAGCGCCTTTTGCGGATCATAATCCGCTTCGTGCAGTTGGTAGATATCAATGTAATCGGTCTGCAAACGGCGCAGGCTGTTCTCCACATCCGTTCGCACATTTTTGATGATCTGGTCCGGGTCGCCGTAAACGACCTTATCCTTCTCGTTGACGATGTGCCCGAATTTTGTGGCGATCACAACCTTGTCGCGCCTGCCCTTCAGCGCACGGCCGACAATCACCTCGCTGTGACCCGCTCCGTAATTTGCGGCGGTGTCGAAGAAGTTGACTCCCATCTCTATGGCCGCATGAATCGCGCGGATGGATTCTTCGTCGTCGGTATTTCCCCAGCCAGCGGGGAAAGGTGTTTCGCCCGGTTGATCCCACGTCCACGGGCCGCCGATTGCCCAGCATCCCATACCCAATGCGCTCACTTCCAATTTGCTTTTGCCGAGGATTCGCTTCAGCATGTCACACCTTCCTTTTTGGGTTGTTTACTTCTGTCATTCTGAGCGACCAGTGGGAGCGAAGAATCTCTTTTTGAGGCTGAAAATTACTCTGCAACCGAGATTCTTCGTCGCTCCGCTCCTCAGAATGACATGGAACAGGTTTTACTTTTCACTCGCCACCAGCGTTACACGATATTCATTGTCCTTGATCTCGTCTTTCAAAGTGAGCGGATACGGTAAAACGCCGGTCACGCGAATGAGATAGCCTTCGTATTCAATTCGATCCTGGATTCCTTCGAATTCCATTCCCGGTGCGCGGCCATTGGTATCGGTGAAGGTTTGCAGGTTGATATTCACCGCTTCTTTACCGACCTGTTGCATGGTCAGCGAAATGGACACGGGCCCACTCATGGCACATTCGATCTCGCTCGGGCAGCGCTCATCCCCGGCCACGCCGACCAGTTCAACGGTCAGGGCTGAAGCGTTGATCGTCGCGGATTGTCCCGGCGCGAGCGTGAATTCCTCTCCCTCGTTCACGGTCAGTGGCGGCGGGGGAGTCGCGGGTTGACATGCGGCCACGATGAGCGCGAGAAGCACAAGTGCCGTGTGTTGGATGTTTTTCATGATTGCTCTCCATTCTCCATGCGCAAGTATACTCAATGGATCACGAAAATCCTCGTACGTTCGGTAAAAAGCGACTGAAGCCGCCGCTACGTTATAATGACCCATCAGGCATGTCTGTTTTGAATGTTCGATTGCTGGGAGGGTTTCGCGTTTTTTTCGGCGGCGAGGAGGTGAAAACGCTTCAGGCCGAACGTCTTGTGCTCTTTCTTTCCCATTTATTTTTAAATCCGCAGGCTTCCCCTTCGCGCAAACAGATTGCGTTTCTTTTCTGGCCCGATTCAACGGAGGAGCAGGCACGCACGAATCTGCGCAATTTGTTGCATCTCCTTCGGCACGCATTTCCTGAAATTGATTCCTTTCTCGAAGCAGGCCAGCAGTTCATCCGCTGGCGAAGCGATGCATCCATTCAACTGGATGTGACGCAGTTCAAGGAGTTGCTGGCGCAGGCGAAATCAACGAAGGAGGAACAGGAGCGCGTTCGTTTTTTGCAGGAGGCGGTTGAACTTTACCGCGGCGAACTCCTGCCGGGCTTTTACGAGGATTGGGTCCTGATCCAGCGCGAGGAAATCCATCAGTCGTTTTTAAACGCGCTGACGCAGTTGGCAAAATTATTCGAAGACGCGCGGCAATACGATGAAGCCATTGAAGTGGTCAATCGCCTGATCCGCAACGACCCGCTCAATGAAACGGCCTATGAACATGCCATGCGCCTGCACGCCCTCAGGGATGACCGCGCCGGCGCGCTGCAGGCGTATCATGCCTGCGCCACCGTGTTGATGCGCGAACTGGGCGTGGAGCCTTCGGCGGAACTTCAGTCTTTGCGCAATCAATTGACTCGTTCGGGCGGAGGGGAGCAGAAAAAAGCCGCCGGGGAGATTCGGCTCATTGGCCGGAAGCAGGAATGGGGTCGCTTGCGTGAAGCGTGGCAATCCATCGTGAAGGGAAGGCCCGGAATGACGGTCATTCTCGGCGAGGCGGGAATCGGTAAGTCGCGTCTTGCCGCCGAGATGATGCAATGGACCCGGCGTCAGGGAATCGTCACCGCGTTCGCGCAATGTTATCCGCTGGAGGGGAATCTGCCGTTCGCTCCCGTTGTGGCGTGGCTGCGGACTCCCGAAATTCAGCAGGAGACCTCTGCGCTTGCGCCGCTTTGGAGGAGGGAACTATCGCGCCTTTTGCCCGAACATGAATTGGATGAATCCGCTGCGGGCGGGGATCAAAAATGGCGGAAGCAAAGATTGTTCGAAGCGGTTGCGAAGGGATTGCTGGGTTCGGGTACGCCGCGTTTGCTCGCGCTGGACGATGCGCAGTGGAGCGACCAGGAAACGCTGGAGTTCGTTCATTATTTACTGCGTTACGATTCGCAGGCGCCGTTGATGATTCTTGCCACGGCGAGAGTCGAAGAGTTGAGTGCGGATCATCCGTTGAATCAACTGCGGCTCGCGCTGCGGACGAAAAAACAACTCGATGAAATGGAACTG
>JBBIUO010000038.1:3635-8644 GCA_037440205.1 Chloroflexota bacterium | reverse complement strand
ACAACTCGCCCGCGACGTGACGGGCGATGAGTTGAGCGAAAACAAACGCGAGGCTCTGTATGCCGAGACCGAGGGCAATCCGTTTTTCATTGTGGAGACTCTGCGAAGCGGGGAGCAGGGCGTGCCGCAAAGCCTGCTTTCGGTGCTGAACCGCCGCTTGAATCAACTTTCCGCTTCCGCGCGCGAACTGGTCGGTTGGGCCGCGGCAATCGGACGCGAATTCGGTTATTCCCTGCTTGCCCGCGCCAGTCAGATGGAGGAAATGCTGTTGGTTCAGGCGCTGGACGAGTTGTGGTCGCGCCGCATCATTCAAACCCGGCAGGATGGAACGTATCATTTCACGCACGGCAAACTGCTCGATGCGGCGTACGACACATTAACCGATCCGCGCCGGCGACTGCTTCACCGCAAAATCGCGGAGGCATTCCTGCAACGGGAAATGGATGTCGAGAACGCCATCGTTGCGCGTCATTTTGAAATGGCCGGCGAGCATCGGCAGGCCTTCGAATATTATTTGCGCGCGGCGGATGATGCGCGGCGGATTTTCGCCAACCACGATGCCATCTCCCATTTGGAAAAGGCGCTGCATCTTTCCACGCCGCAAGCGGAAAATAAAATTGCGGCGCTCAAAGCGCGGGAACTTCTCGGCGACCTTTGCTATTTGGGCAGCGATGGCAGGCGGGCTTTGGATGTCTACACCGAGGCATTTGACCACGCCCCGGCATCGGATCATTCGACCCGTGGCAGGGTGCTTGGAAAAATTGCCAGAGTCACCGCCTATGCAGGAGACTACGAAAAGGGAATCAGCCAATTCAACCAGGCGAATGAATTGCTGGGCGAGCCGCCGGATGAAAGCGACAGGGAATGGTGGCATACGTGGCTGAAGATGCAATTCGACCGTGTGTGGATTCATTACGATGCCGGCGACGTGACCGGGACGCAAACCGCGTTGGAAGCGATTCGCCCGGTGGTGGAGCGCATGGGCGAACTGGATCAACTCGGCGAATATTATTTCCTCATGCCCACCATTTACTTCCGCCGCGACGGCTATCAAATGAACGAGGAGATCATGCGATATTCCACGCTCGCGCTCGAGATCGGCGGACAGTCGGAAAACCTCGAGTTGCGGACGCGCACAAATTTCGGATATGGCTTTTGCAACTTCCTGCTCGGCAAATTCGACCTCGCCATTCAATACCTCGGCGAAGGGGCGAAACTGGCCGAGCAGATCGGGTACGTGGAACAGCAAATCTACGGGCTCACCTATCTTGCGGCCGCTCATCGCTGCGCCGGAAACCTCGATGAATGCAAGGCGGTCACGGAGAGGGCGCTCCTCATCAGCGAAAGGGAAGGCGAGCGGAGTTTTACGGCGACCGCATACGCCAATCTCGGCTGGCTGGCATGGAAGCAAAACGATCTGCGCCGCGCGAAAACGCTCAGCCTGAAGGCGCTGGATGGATGGGGGAAGTATTATCCTTTTCAATGGTACGGCCTGTGGACGCTCATGGACATCAGCCTCTCGGCTTTGCAGTTCGATGAAGCCATCGAATATGCGCGCCGACTCAAGGCTCCGGGTCAACAGGTTTTCCCAAACGAGGTGGATGCCCTCCTCGCAACCGCAATCCATTTTGCAGAACAGGGGGATGTGGCAAAAAGCAAGTCCCAACTCCGGCAGGCCGTGGACTGGGCGAAAGAGAATCATTTTCTGTAAAAACTCATCGTCAAGCGCAGGCGAAACGCTTTTGAAACGCCCCATCCATATACTGGGAACAGTTCGATATCCCACTAACTTATGGAGGTTGTTATGAAAGGCTTGCGAAATGTTCTTCTGGCTTTGGCTGTCTACATGACGGTCGTTGGGGTATTATTCCTCTTTACCCCCGGTGTGGCAGAGGTGGCGTTCAACACGTCCCTGCCGGATCGCGCGCTCACCCCGCTTTACGGTCAATTGATGCTGGTCATTGCCTTGATGGCCTATCTTGTCTCCACCGAGACGGCGAAATACGTCAAACTCGTGTGGGCGTTCATCTTTGCAGAGGCGGGTCACATCCTGATCTTCGGCTGGCAGTTGATGAGCGGCGTCGCCACGTTTGCGCAGGTGGGACCTCCGCTCATCATCGCGGTCATTTTCCTGGTCCTGCTGTTCGTGTTCAAAGGCAAATCCTGAAAGGCAAGTCATGAAAGGCGATGAGGAAGTTCTGCGTCCAAAGGCGCTCCTGTTTACCCTGCGGATCTGGAGTATGGATGAAAACACGCACGCGCCGCGCTGGCGCGTGCGCCTCCAGAACGTTCAAAGCGGGGAGGTGCATTATTGCAGCGACGGAAAAGCCCTGATTGCCTTGCTCGATGAACTCCTGATCGAATTTCTCAAAAATGAAAAGCAGAGGTAATATGCACAGGAACATCCTTTTACTGGTTTTGTTGGTCGTTGTTTCGATCCTGGCGGTTGCGTGCGGTTCCGCTCCCACGCCGACCCCGCCGCCCACCGCAGGCGGATTCGACATCAAACCGTTTCTTGGCGTATACGTGGGTACGTGGACCAACAAGACCACCGGCGCAAGCGGTTCTGCGGTCATAACCATCGAGGCAAATGAATCGGAGAAAACCGTAAAACTCACCCTGGATTTCGGCGGCAATTATCTCGGCTTGAACGACCCGCCTGCGTTCCCGCTCATTGCAAAGTATGACGATCACGGCGCGGCGGTCCGCGGCGAGAACGAAATCCTCGGCAAAATGGACATCACCATTGACACACAGGGAAACATCATCGGCAATCTCACCGATCTGGCCGGCGGCGCGATTCCCTCCATGACCTACACCGGCAAGATCGGCGATGGACGGCTCGACACCGATTACACCGTCACGCTTGCGGATGGGACGACGACTGTTTCGGAGCTCCGCACGGTGAGAAAATAGACATTCACCAAAACGCCCCAACCTGATTGAGGAATGCTAAAATTCGGCAGAGCGACTCATCGCTCTGCCGAATCAATTACGATCATGTTAACCCGATTGGAGAATCCCATGCTTTCCAAATACTCCCGCTGGCTGACGTATTCGAATGCAATTCTTTACGGCATTCTCGGTTTGTTTTTGTATTTTCTGCCGGGGCGGATGGCCCCCGTTTTTGCATGGAAAGTGACACCGTTCATGACCATGACCATCGGCGGCTGGTGTCTCGCAAACGGATGGCTGGCTTTCGTCACGGCGCGGCGCTGGCAGTGGAATCTGGTTTACACCACGCTCGTTTATCTCTGGCTGTTTGGCGTTGGCGAATTGATCGTGGTCTTTGTATTCCGCGACAAACTGAAATTGGAAAGTCCCATCGCCTGGCTGTATTTGGTTGCGTTGATCGTCAACGTCGTCACCGCATTGATCGGCGTTGCAGACTGGCTCCGCCTCCGTCCGGCGCGTGGATTGGACGGCCCAACCATGAAATCCATTCATCGTGTGTATGCGGCGATGTTTGTCATCGTCGTCGGGATTCTTGGCATTTACGCTGTCACGGTGCAGATTGGCGCGCCCGGCACGAACGGGGGAATCTTTCCAGAGATCATGTCGCTGTTCACCCTGCGGAGTTTTGGCGCGTTCTATCTTTCCATTTCACTGGCGGCGCTTCCTTTTCTTCTTTGGGAAAAGAGTCTCGATACAGTGCTTCATCATGCCTTTGCCTCGTACGTGTTGATTGTGCTTGTCTCAATTGCCGCTTTCGTTTACATCGGCTTATTTGATTTTGCCAGCCGCCCGGGCGGATTGATCTACTTTGCGGCCTATCTTATCGTCGGCATTCCGTTGTTCTTCGCGTTCCGAAACCTCGGCACGGGCAGTCCGCGCTGAGGTGTTTATCGAGCGCATGTTATGGAATCAAAACGGGACCGCGCTTTACCCACAGTCCCGTTTTATGTTTGTACTGGTTACATCAACTTTTCAGTTTTTTCTCTATGGCGTTTAACCAAGCCTCGAAAACATTGACATAGTCTTCCAGTTGATGATAAATCGTCATGGCAATTTTTTCGTTATAGGTATGGGCGGTCATATTCCGCGCATCGCACATTTGCAAGGCAAGTTTGCTGGTTGCTTCATCGAGCAAGCCAGCCTGCCAACTTGCGCGCAACTTTTACTCTTTCCATACAATACCTTCCTTTTCCACGCGCTGACGAAAGGCATCGTCGGTTTCAGTTAAGTCCAGGACATCCACCGTGCGGAGGATGTCGCTTTCCTCCAACTGTTCCCGAATCTCAGGGAGCGCAAGGATGGGCAACGGTTGGAGCGGCAAAATTGCAACGTCAATATCTGAATATAAACGCGCCTTGCCAGTCGCCTGCGAGCCGAACAAATAGACTTTTGCTCGGTAGGCTTTTAACTGCTCAAGCACGATTTTCTTTGCAGATTCAAGGTCATGGGTTAGGACAGGAGTGTTCAACATTGAATATATTATACCGAATTGTTTACATTCCCAAGCCTGCCGAAGACTCGCCAGAATCGACTGCTTCACGAGAGTCTCTCATTCACCCACATACTTCGCATGGACAGCCCTGTATCCCAGCAACTCGCCGAGCAATCCCAGCGTGGAGCCGATGACCTTCTGCGCAGTCATGGATGGACTCGCCATGTAATTTCCGTGTTTGACGGCAGTTCGGACGGTCACTGCCTCCTGGAAGAGTTTGGCAAATCCTTTTTTGGAGCGGATTCGATCTCGTGCCATGCCGGTGCGCGTGGCAAAAATACCCAGGATATCCTGCACCGCTTCGGGGCTGGACCGAGCGAAGCGGTCGCGCTGACGATAGACCAGTTCCTCGTCTGTGGCATTCCACGGGTGAACGTGAAAGTGACCGGGTTCCACCACAAAGGACTCGCCCGCCTGTGCGATTTTCTCGATGCCGTCGAGTTTATATTTGGCGGTGCCTTTGACGATCTCGAAGGTTTCCGTCCACGTTTGATGGAGATGTTCCCCCAGATCGGGACCGAGTTTGGATGTGCGTGTGACCTCCAACAGCCAGCCCATGCCG
>JBBIUO010000038.1:0-3625 GCA_037440205.1 Chloroflexota bacterium | reverse complement strand
TTCGAGAACCACTGTTTTGGTCCTGGTGGCGGGATGTTCAAAAGTAAACCCTGCTCGTATCATCTCTACTGCTCCTCCGGTTGATTTGAATTGGGATTATACATGCACTTTTGGGGCGATGACAGTTATGGAATCAAAAACGGGACCGGGTTCAGGCGAAGCCCCGTTTTATCGTTGTTCCAGACCTGACGGGTTTCATCGTGACCCAGGTCAATCAAAACCCTTGCGTGAATAAGGATTCGAGTCGGGAGTGTCTCTGCGAAAACCCGTCAGGTCGTTGCTGGAATCAAAACGGGACTGCGTCCCACTCACAGTCCCGTTTGATTCGCGCTTTTGTCAGCCCATAAGTTGATAGATCTGTATCAAATTCCCGCAGGTATCGTTGAATACTGTGGCAGTCTTCCATCTATTTCCAAAGTCGCCCATACCCGTACTCGCCTTCAATCAACTTCCCTTCGGCGAAGCGGCTAAATCGAAACGGCGTGATGTCCACAGTTTTGGGCTTGCCATCGAGAATCAACTCGACCAGACTCGCGCCCGCCGCAGGGGATGTTTTGAATCCGGTGCCGCTCAAGCCGCAGGCAAGGTAGAACCCGTTCAAGTCGGTTCCGCTGTAGATCGCGCGCTGGTCGGGGGTGATGCCGTCGCGCCCCACGTGGATGGAATGCAGGCCGCTCTCTTCGATCTTCGGAATGCGAATGACCATGTTGTCAATGAGTTTATCGAGGAAGGCGGGCGTGGGCGTCTGGTCTTCGGCGTCGGGCGCTTCGCCGCGCAGGGATTCGTCTTCGCCCGCGGCAAGGATGAGGGCGCTTCCCTCGGGCCGGAAGTAGCAATTGATGACGTCGTCAATGCAGGCGGGGATGCGACCCAGTGACGGCGGACGGTGGAGGAAGGCAACGTCGTGCGTCCACGTTTCCAACGGGACCTCGACGCCTGCGAGGCTTGCGACGTGCTTTGCCCACGCCCCAGCCGCATTGATGATGATAGGCGCGTCGAACTCGCCTTGTGTGGTGCTGACGCCAGTGACCTTTCCCCCCGCCGTGTGGATGGCTGTCACTTCGCAATTTTGAATGAGTGTCGCGCCATTTCGTTTTGCCGCTTCGATGAACGAGTTGGTGGTGAGCGTTGCGTCGGCGTACCCTGAATCGGGTTCGTACGCGGCGTAATCGAAGTGATCAGTCACCAGGTCAGGAAAGAGGCGTTTCACTTCATCCGCGCTGATGACCGACGTGTTGATGCCGATGCTTTGCTGGTTGGCAACGTTGCCGCGTAATTTATCTTCATGTTCGCGTTTGGAGATTTGTAGAAAGCCTGTATTGATGAAACCACAACTTGCACTGAGCGCAGTCGAAGTGTCCCCGCCCACACGTTCCTTCCAGTTACTGTAATAATTTTTATAACTGGCAAAAACGAGCTCACATTCCACTTTCAGGTCGTAGTGCATACGGACGAGCCCGCTCGAATAACCCGTCGCACCTGAAGCGACAGTCTTGCGTTCGAGGATGGCGGGTTTGAGTCCACGCTCAGCGAGGTGAAAGGCAATGCTGGCGCCCATCACCCCTGCGCCGATGACGATGGCATCGTAGGTTTGAGTCATGAGGTCTCCTGTTTTTACCACGAAGGGTCGCAAAGAAAAAAACAAGGCTCATGTGTAGAGTGCGCCCGACGCTAGAGAGCGTCTCTTACGCGCCCGCACGGCGCGTAGCGGACGTTCTCTAACGTCCGCACTGTTTACAGATGAGCCAAAAAACAAATTACGCACTCAATAATGCTTTCAACACCTTCCAGACTTTTTCCAGTGACGGGACAAATAATCGTTCGTCCGGCGAATGCAGGTATCGAATGGTCGCTCCCATCGAAATGGAATCCAACCCGCCGCAACGGTCGCTGATGATCCCGCATTCCAGCCCGCCGTGACAGACGATCACCTTCGGCTCTTCCTCCAAAACCGATTTGTAGGTTGCGATACATTTCTTCAACAGGTCTGAATGATTGTCCGGTTGCCAGGGCGGAAAGATTTTTGTCCGTTCGGTCGCTGCGCCGGCCAGCAGGGCAATCGCCTCCACACGGTCTATGATCTCATTCAACCGCGTCAAGACTGAACTACGATGATTGGAGACGACGTACAATGCCCCGTCTTTCATTTCGACAATGCCGATGTTGTTGGATGTTTCCACCGAGCCTTCGTTCTCCGCTGAAAACGCCGCCACCCCGTTTGGCAGGGAGACGAGCAACCGAATCGCTTTTTCCGTGTCGGCCTGTAAAGCCGTTTGTTCCAATCGCTCGTTTCTTTCGGTCAATGTCATTTGCAGGTTTGGTTCCGTGCGCGCGTGTTCATCGCGCACCATCTGCAAAAGAACCGAAAATTTTTCGCGCAAAAGATCAGCCTGTTCTTTGGAACAGGTGAACGCCGCTTCGGCATCGCGCGGAATGGCATTGCGCGCCGTCCCGCCTTTGAAGTTCGATAATCGAATCGGCGCATCTCGTTGAATGGAATCCAATACGCGGGCGAGCAGTTTATTCGCGTTGGCGCGATGCTTGTGAATGTCGTCGCCGGAGTGGCCGCCCTTCAAGCCGCCCACTTTCAATTCAAAAACAGAATCATCCGCCGATGGCTTCTCCCACGTCAATGGCAGGGTGATGTAAAGGCTTCCGCCGCCCGCGCATCCAATCGTGAAAACGCCTTCTTCGTCGAAATCCAAATTGATGAGCGTCCTGCCCGTGACCAGCCCGGGGTCGAGATTATCCGCGCCGACGAGGCCGAGTTCCTCCTCCACCGTGAACAGCAGTTCGAGCGGCGGATGTCCAACCGATCCATCCTCCGCCAGCGACATCATCAACGCAATGCCGATGCCGTTATCCGCGCCGAGGGTGGTTCCATTCGCGCGAATCCAATCGCCTTCACGAATCAATTGAATCGGATCGCGGGTGAAATCATGATTCGATTCTGGAATCTTCTGCCAGACCATGTCCATGTGGCCTTGCAGGATGAGAACGGGACGGTCTTCCGCCCCTTTGCCTGCCGGCACGTAGACGGCGAGATTCCCCGCGGCATCCGTCCTGGATTTGAAGTTGCGTTCAGCGGCCCATTCGATGAGGCAGCGGCGGATCCCCGCTTCGTATTTCGTTCCGCGCGGAATGGAGGAGACTTTTTCAAAGTTTTTGAGAATGAGATCGGTGGGGATGACTGGCATGGATGGAATTCTACCTTTGTCCCCGTAAATTACCAAACGCGGCAGGATCGAATCTACCTTGCGAATTCACTCCTCAACGCCGACACATTCTCCGCAACCGATTTTGTCCCGCCAAAGACGGCGCTTCCCGCTACGAGGACATCCGCTCCCGCGCCGACGACCTCCGCCACATTCCCGGCATGGACTCCCCCATCCACTTCGAGAAAGGCTTTCGATTCAATTGCGTCCAGCATCTGGCGCAGGCGGCGGATTTTGTCTGTGGACGATGGAATGTATTTCTGCCCGCCAAACCCGGGGTTGACAGACATGATCAGCGCAAGATCAACCTCCGGCAGAATTTCCTCCAGCGCAGAAAGTGGCGTGGACGGATTCAACGTCACCCCGGCCTTTGCTCCCAATTCCTTGATGTGTTGGATGGTGCGATGCAG
>JBBIUO010000037.1:0-17053 GCA_037440205.1 Chloroflexota bacterium | reverse complement strand
CAAATTAGGCGTTAGAGAACGCCAATTACGCGCTTTCGTGAAGTACTGATAATCTTACTGAAGGTAAATATGGCCATGGACCAGGTAAAACTGCTTGCCCGACTTTTGGAAGTGACGCGCAACCTCGGCGCGATGGTTGATCTCGACATGTACCTGCAATCCATCCTTTCAGCGGCGACCGAATTAACCGGGAGCGAAAGCGCCTCCCTGCTGGAATATGACGAGCCGTCGCAGGAATTCTCTTTCAGGTTCGTGCCATGGTTCCACCGCGACCAGACCAGGGACGCGCGCGTCCCGTTGAACGGAAGCCCTGCCGGGTGGGCATTTCTCAATTCCAAGCCGCTCATCATCAACGATGTCCTGGCCGACGAGCGTCATTTCGACAAGATTGACCAGATCGCCGGCTTTACCATCCGCTCCATTCTGGTTGTGCCGCTCCTTTTGCATGGAAGGCCCATGGGGGTATTCGAGGTGTTCAACAAGTCCGACAGCGCCGGTTACACAGACGAAGACATCCTCGTTTCGGAAACCCTGGCTTCGCTTGCCACAACCGCCATGCAGAACAACCTGCTGGAGAACAACGTTCAATCGTCGCAGGATGAATCGCGCGACCTGGATCGGTTGAAGAACGAATTCATCGCGATCACCTCGCACGAACTCCGCACGCCGCTTGGCCTGATCCTCGGACACGCCACCTTTTTGCGCGAACTGGTCGGCAATGAATACCAGGAGCAGGTGGAGGCGATCATCCGCAACGCTTCCAGGTTGAAGGAAATCATCGAGACCCTTTCGCGGGTGGACAATTACCAGACCGGCGGCGCAAGTCTCCGTTCGCGCAGGGTGTCCGTTGCGCGGGTCATCGAGGATGTCGCCGCTTCGTTCCGCGACATCGCCACCCAAAAGGGAATCGCCCTCAAGACGGAAGTGGATCGCAGGCAGGAATTGTTCGTGGACGCCGACGGAAGCAAGATCGCGATCGTGTTGAGCAACCTTTTGAAAAATGCGGTCACGTTTACAAATGAAGGCGGCCATATCACCGTCCATGGAAGTCTCGAATCCAATTTTGTGAAAGTAATCGTGGAGGATGACGGCGTGGGAATCCCTGCCAAGGATTTGCCGCGCGTGTTCGAGCGCTTCTACCAGGTTGAGTCGCATCTCACGCGAAAGCACGGCGGCATGGGGCTTGGCCTGTCTGTTGCGAAGGTGATGATCGAAATGCACGGCGGGCGCATCTGGGTCGAAAGCGTGGAAGGGCTGGGGAGCAAATTCACTTTCCTCCTTCCGCTTCAGAAAAAGACCGAACCCGATCCTGTCCAGCCGTTTGTTGAGTAATTGCCGTTTTACGAATTTGCATACGATTTAACGCAAAGCCGCAAGGGAAAAGGAAGTAATCCTTGCATCTTGGCGGCTTTGCGTTAAAAGAAACGGACGAAAGCATTTCCCCCCGTCAAACCCGTTGACGGGATTTTTGTTTCTTTGATACACTCACGCCCATTAATCGCGTGTCATTGCGAGCCGCCGTCCTGAGCGAAGTCGAAGGATGGCGGCGAAGCAATCCCCAACTTCACTGGAAAAAAAACATGCAGAGTCTCAACCAACAGTTCGACCTGATTCGCCAGTCTGCCACCGTTGCCATGGCCGATAGAATCCTCGCCCTCAAAGCCAGCGGGCGGGACATCGTCGGCTTGCAGGTGGGCGACCCCGATTTTGGCACACATCCCGCCATTGCAGAGGCCGCCTTCAAAGCCATGCAAAACGGAGATACGCATTACGGCCCCTCCATCGGCACGATGGAACTTCGCAAAGCCATTGCCGCAAAACTTTTGCGCGACGAAGGCGTGACCTACGACCCAGCCTCCGAAATTCTCGTCACACACGGCGGCATCCATGCCTACTACACGGCGATGCAATCCATTTTGAATCCGGGCGATGACGTTCTTGTGCCGGATCCATCGTGGGCGACTCACTCGAATATGCCGATCATGCTCCGGGGGAATGTGATCCGCGTCTCTGCCCCCGCCGAGGACGGATTCGTCCCCCAATTCGATTCGTGGCTGAAAGCATTGACCGCTAGCGCGAAAACCCGCGTCATCGTCCTGAACTACCCATCGAATCCGACGGGCGCCTATCCCACGCGGGAGTACCTGCAAAAATTGCAGGACTTTGCCAAAGAACATGATCTGTGGATCGTCAGCGACGAGGTGTACGGCAGTCTGTTTTACGAAGGCAGGCCAACCTGCGCCGCCGCATTCGACGGCGCAAAGGAACGGACTCTTCTCGTGAACAGCCTTTCTAAATCCTATGCGATGACCGGCTGGCGCGTTGGCTTTCTCGCCGCGCCCGCGCGCGTGATTCAAAACGCGTTGAAGGCGGGACAAAACTCCATCACCTGCGTGGCTCCTTTCATTCAAAAAGCCGCCGCTTTCGCGCTGACCGATCCCGCAATGCAGGAGGTCACTGCAAACATGCGCGCCGGATATGCGCGTCGCCGCGAACTGGTCTTGCGTCTGTCACATCAATTGGAAAGCGACAAGGTAAAAGTGATTCCACCGCAGGGCGCGTTTTATTTCTTCCTCGACCTTCGCGCATTGAACATGTCCTCGGTGGAAATGTGCGAAAGGATTTTGGAAGAGGTGGGTGTCGGCCTCGTGCCCGGCTCCGCGTTTGGCGAGCAGGGCGAGGGCTTCCTCCGCATGACGATTGCCGCATCCGACGAAGATGTGGAGGCGGGATTTCGGAAGATCGTGGAGTGGGCCGAGAGGCAGTAATCAGTTGTTCAGTGGATAGTGGAACGAGCAAGATCATTTTTTCAGAGGTGAGAGATGGTAAAACTACTCAAAAATGAATGGGCTACATTTGTTATTTCACTGATCGCCAGTGCATTGACGGGATTCCTGCTCAGCGCAGGCGCAAACCCGGTGTTGACCTTTGCCCTCGGCGCAGTGGCTTTATCCACGCTGGCTACGGTGGTGGGTCATGCCACCGAACAACTCGGCAATTACATGGGGCCCGGCGCAACCGGGGTGTTGCAATCTGCCATTGGCAATTTGCCTGAGTTATTCGTTGCCTTTTTCGCGCTGCAGGCCGGCCTGGTGACGGTGGTTCAATCGGCGCTGGTGGGTTCCATTTTGGCGAACAGCCTGCTCGTGCTGGGGCTGGCGTTTTTATTCGGCGGCATCAAACACGGTACGCAAAAATTTCAATCGGAAACGCCGCGCGCCATCGCCATCCTCATGGTGCTGGCGGTGTCTGCGCTGGTCATGCCCACGCTTGCCCATTCCCTGCACACTCCCGCCGAAGCGCATGAAGTTCCGTTGAGCGTTGCCAGTGCCATTGTCCTGCTTGTCGTTTTCTTTGCAAGCATTCCTTTGTCTTTGCAGGGCGGGCCCATGACCGATGTTGCCCACGCAACGGAACACAGGGAGAAACCCTGGCCTGTTTGGCGCGTGCTGGCTGTGTTGGGCGTGGCAGGCGTGACTGCGGCCTTCGTCTCCGATTGGTTTGTCGAAGCCCTCGAACCCGCCATCGAACTGCTTGGAATTTCACAGGCTTTTGCAGGGTTGGTGGTGGTTGCCATTGCAGGCAATGCGGTGGAAAATGTGATCGGGATTCAACTCGCGCTCAAAAATAAATCGGACTATGCGCTCAGCGTCATCCTCAACAGTTCCCTGCAAATCGCTCTCGCGTTGACCCCGATCCTGGTCCTGCTTTCGTTCTTTTTTACCTCCACTGTGTTGACTCTCGTCCTACCGCCGTTGTTGGTGGTTGCCCTTGCATTGACCGCCATTCTTGGCGCATTGATCGTCTACGACGGCGAATCCAACTGGCTGGAGGGTGTGGCGTTGATCGGCCTGTATGTGATGATCGCCATATCGTTTTGGTGGGGATAGTTCAGTGAGCAGTCATCAGTAATCAGTGGTGGTCGAGCGCAAGCAGTCGAGATCACATTCAGGAGTTGATATGAAAATTGCATTTCAAGGCGAGCCCGGCGCATATTCCGAGCAGGCGGTGTTTGGGTATTTTGGCGAGGTCGAAACAGTTCCATGTGAATCGTTCGATGTGATGTTCGATTCGGTGGTCAGCGGCAAAAGCGACCTGGCGCTGGCTCCCATCGAGAATTCCTTGGCGGGGAGCATCCACCAGAATTATGACCTGCTGTTGCGGCATGACTTACATATCGTCGGCGAGTATCTCTTGCGCGTGAGGCATTGCTTGATTGCGAATCCCGGCGTGAAAAAGGAAGACATCAGGAAAGCCATCAGCCATCCGCAGGCGTTGGGACAATGCGCGGGATATTTGCGGAATCACGGCATCAAGCCGGAGCAGGTCTACGACACGGCGGGGAGCGTGAAGATGCTCAAAGAGTCTGGAGGGAAGGATACGGCGGCAATCGCATCACAGCGCGCGGCGGAACTGTATGGAATGCAAATCCTCGAAGAAGGCATCGAAGATAACGCGGAAAACTATACGCGCTTCCTCGCTGTCGGACGAGAATCAACTGTCCCGATGGGTGAAGCGAAGACTTCCATCGTGTTCACGTTGAAAAATGTTCCAGGGTCGTTGTTCAAAGCCATGTCCGTTTTTGCCCTCCGCGATATTGACCTGACGAAGATCGAGTCGCGGCCATTGCAGGGCAAGCCCTGGGAATATCTTTTTTATATTGATTTCATCGGCTCGGTGCATGACGACACCGTCAGGCGCGCGCTCGACCACCTGGGCGAATATGCAGTGACCTTGCGCGTGCTGGGCTCGTACCCGCGATTTAGGGGATAGCCTCGCGCTTTATTTGTGACGCGGCGGCATCTTTGGGGGACGGAATTGGGGACGGTTTTTATCTTTACATAATAGAATATATGTTCTAAAATTTCAGGCGGACTTTTCCGAAAGGACGAGTACATTCCATGAAATTGACAAACGTAGCAACAAGCAGACTCACCGCCCAGCAAATCACGGGGACGAAGTTCAAGGCCATCAAGGACCTGGTCGGCTGGATGGGCGCGATGCAGGCGCAGGATTATGCCATGATGAAATGGGCCGTCGGCGTTCGCCTGCCCGGCGCGACCGATCAAGCGGTTGAGGATGCCATCAGCAAAGGGGAGATCATTCGCACGCATCTGTTGAGGCCGACCTGGCATTTGGTCTCGGCAGACGACATTTACTGGATGCTCGAATTGACCGCGCCAAACATCAAGGCTTCGATGAAGTCGCGGCACAAGGATTTGAGGCTTTCCGAATCTGTGCTTGCAAAAAGTAATGCGATCATCGAAAAAACATTGACGGGCGAAAAGCATCTCACACGCGACGTGTTGGCGGGTGAAATCAAAAAAGCCAAAATCCCCACCGACGAAAACAGGCTGTCTCATCTTTTGATGTGGGCGGAGTTGAGCGGAATTGTATGCAGTGGCGCGGTGCAAAAGGGAAAACAAACTCATACCCTGCTGGAAGAACGAGTCCCGAAACCGAAATCCATGACGAAGGAAGATGCGCTGGCGAAACTTGCTCAAAAATATTTTACAAGTCACGGCCCCGCGACGTTGCAGGATTTTGTCTGGTGGTCGGGGCTGTCAGTTGGGGATGCGAAACAAGCATTGGACACAGTGAAAACCGAACTCGCTTCGGAAACAATTGATTCGCAAACATATTGATTCGCAAACATATTGGTTCGACAGTTCTTTTTCCATACCCGCACGCGGAAAAGACCTGGCTTACCTTTTGCCCGCTTACGATGAATTCATCATCAGTTACAAGGATAGAAACGCCTCGCTTCTTTTCGAGAATCAACGCCTGACCATTTCCAGCAACGGCATTTTCAGGCCGATGATCGTGGTCAATGGGCAGGTTATAGGGTTGTGGAAGAGAACGGTCAAAAAAGAAAAGGTGCTGGTGGAGACAGAATTCTTTGAACGACCCAGCCAGGCTGCCAAACGAATGATCGAAGATGCCGCCATGCAATTTGGGAATTTTTTGGAAAAGAAAGCGGAAATAAAGCACTCGGCAGAGTGACACGGCAAGGATAAAAATGATCATTGATTTCAACGAAAGACCATCCGACTCGCGTTTTGTAGATTCGGTCTGGCGCGGCCATACGGGAAGCGCCGGTTTCCGCATTGCTCCCGCCGGGGGATGCTGGGCCATGCTGATCGAGCGGCAGGGCGGCAAGGGACGGTTATCCCTCGTCGGCCCGATGCAGAAGGCGCAACTCATGTATTACGCCGAAGATGTCGAGTTTCTTGTCCTCAAATTCAAGGCCGGCACGTTCATGCCCCACCTGCCGGCAGGCGACTTGCTGGATGCAGTGATTTCATTGACGGAATCAAATGGGCAATCGTTCTGGTTCAGCGGTTCCGCGTTGCAATTCCCAAATTATGAAAATGCGGAAATCTTTGTTGACCGCCTCGCGCGTGACGGATGGTTGACTCAGGAGCCAGTCATTGATGCCGTGCTGCAAGGCGAGCCGCAGGCCATTTCATCGCGCTCCATCCAGCGCCGATTCCTGTATGCCACCGGACTGACTCATAGTTCCATCCGTCAAATCGCGCGCGCCCGTCAGGCAATGACCCTCTTACAGCGTGGCGCGCCCATCCTCCAGGTCGTGCATGAAGCGGGCTACGTGGATCAGCCGCACATGACCAAATCGCTGAAACATTTCATCGGGCAGACGCCCGCCCAGATCGTTCGCCTGAATCAGCCCGGTTAGTGTCGTTTTTATACAAGACAATCCTCCTCGGTTGCGGTAAAACAAACGCTCTAAAAACCAACTGAAGGAGAACAATAGAAAGAATGGATAACAAACGACTTTTCTCGATTATTTTAGTGGTGTTCATAGACCTGTTCGGTTTCAGCCTGATCCTGCCGCTCCTGCCTTATTACGCGGAAAGTTTCCATGCCAGCCGAACCGTCACCGGTTTACTGATCGCTTCCTACGCGGTCATGCAATTGATCGGCGCTCCCATTTTGGGCCGCCTCTCAGACCGGCTTGGCCGCCGTCCCGTTTTATTGCTCAGCATCTTCGGCACCTTCCTCGGCTTTTTGCTGTTGGGCTTTGCCAATGCCTTATGGATGCTGTTCGCCAGCCGCATCATTGACGGTCTCACCGGCGGCAACATGAGCGTGGCGCAAGCCTACATCTCCGATATTACCGACGAGAAGGATCGCGCAAAGGGTTTGGGCATGATCGGCGCGGCGTTCGGCCTCGGCTTCATCATCGGTCCTGCCTCCGGCGGATTGCTCGGGCAATGGAGTCCGGCCCTGCCCGCCTTTGTCGCGGCGGCCATTTCCTTCATCAACCTTGTGCTCATCTACACCTGGCTGCCCGAATCACTGACCGATGAAAAACGCGCGCAAATAGGCGAACAACAACCAGCCATCACATGGAACGCATTACTGGCCGCACTTCGGCGTCCGTTCACGGGTTCGTTATTCATTGCCGGTTTCTTTTTCGGGTTGGCCGGTTCCATGCTCCCGACCATCTTCCCTCTGCAAGTGCTGGTGAAATTCAACATGACCCCCCTCGA
Source organism: Chloroflexota bacterium (assembly GCA_037440205.1). Taxonomy (GTDB): domain Bacteria; phylum Chloroflexota; class Anaerolineae; order Anaerolineales; family Villigracilaceae; genus Villigracilis. The sequence goes on along the minus strand of JBBIUO010000037.1, from coordinate 9,539 downwards.
TACCGGCCTGGTGCTCACGTATGTCGGCATACTTTCCGTCATCATGCAGGGCTTTCTCGTTGGCCGCCTCACCCACCGATTCCGCGAAGATGCGCTGATCGTGATCTCCGCCTTTTTCATGGGAGTTGGCTTTTTGGGCTGGGCGTTGGCTCCCACGGTCTTTTGGATTTATGTGATCACGACTCCCTTGGCGCTCTGCGGCGGCTTGCTCGGAACATTGTTTTCCAGCACATTGACCAAATCTGTCGAACCGCACGAAATCGGCGGCATCCTCGGGCTATTTGCCGCACTCGATAGTTTGACGCGCGTCATCGCGCCGATCCTAGGCGGTTTCCTGCTTCAACAGGTTGGCACCTGGGCGCCGGGCGCATTCAGCGCCACGCTCATGACAGGAGTCAGCATTTTTATCCTCACCAAGATTTACAACCATCCCATCTTTGTGACGATGAGAGGAAACGCCATGCCCGGTCCCGCTGCGGATTAAGAACCGCTTCATTCTTGACCTGAATCTGCTTCCGCTTAAAGAGTTGAATCAAACCTGACAATTTCACCGTAATCACTTTAGGAGGATCCAACATGAGAAAACTTATTGTGCTTGAACATATTTCCCTTGATGGTGTCATACAGGCCCCAGGCGGGCCGGAGGAAGATACCAGCGGCGGCTTCGCGTATGGCGGGTGGATAAGTCCATATTCCGACCTTGTTCTTGGAACGGTCCTGAGAAGGAAGATGAACATGCCGTTCGACCTGTTGTTAGGGCGCAAAACCTTTGAAATATGGGAGCCGTACTGGCCACAACATGCGGACGAATGGGGATGGCCGGGCGTCAACACAGCGACCAAGTACGTCGCCTCGAATTCCAGAACTTCCAGTCAATGGCAGCCGTCCGTGTTTTTGAATGGAGATATCCCAGAAAAAATCGCCAATCTCAAGCAACAGCCGGGTCCAGATTTGAACGTTTGGGGAAGCGGTAATCTCCTTCAAACGCTTATCAAGCATGATCTGGTGGATACGTTCTGGCTGATGATATACCCGATAACGTTGGGCGGTGGAAAAAGGTTGTTTGCCGATGGCACGATCCCGGCGGCGTTCATGGTGACGGAAAGTCAAGTCGGCCCGAAAGGCGTTATTATCGTGAATTACGAGCGTGCAGGCGCGATCTCAACCGGAAGTTGATGAGACGAATTTATTCCGCCTCAACCAGAACATTCCGCCGCGAATTAATCCTCACTTTTCGCAGACCGTCCCGAAGGTTTCGCTGATTCAACCGAGTTTTGCGAGAAAACCTTCGGGACGATGTTACGTGAATTGAGATACTGATATGATTACCCATCAGGAACAGATAGAGGAGAACCCATGAAAGCGAAAACGACCGGCTTTATTTCCATTGATGAGTACATCGCAACCTTCCCCGAAGATATACAAAAACTATTGCAGGAGATACGAGCAGTCATCAAAGACGCCGCGCCCGATGCAGAAGAGAAAATAAGTTATCAAATGCCGACTTTCTTTCTAAAGGGCAACTTGATCCACTTTGCGGCTTTCAAAAACCATATCGGACTTTATCCAACACCAAGCGGGACCGAAGCATTCAAGCGCGAATTATCGATTTATCAAGGCGCCAAGGGTTCTGTCAGATTGCCGCTCGACAAACCCATGCCGTTAAAGTTGATCAGCAGGATCGTTAAGTTCAGGGTCGCTGAAAACCTGAAAAACGAGAAGTTGAAATCAGTCAAAAAGAAGCGGCAGGGACGATGAGCATCATCCACGAGCAACGATGTTCTGACTCGCCTTATGTGGAAGCGGTCACCCATGGCAGGACTGTGGGTGAGGGTTCCACGATCCGTCCCGCCGAATGCAATTGGCACATGGTCTTTGTGAAGGAGCATGGCCGTACGCACTCGCTGGTTGTGGGCCCGTGGACATCGGCCGGCGTTGCATCGTGGGGCGAAGGCGCCGAGATTTTGTGGGTCAAGTTCAAACTCGGCGTCTTTATGCCTCACCTGCCCGTTCGGAATTTTTTGGATTCGGAGGAATCCCTGCCGGGCGCGGCAAGCAAGTCGTTTTGGCTGAAGAGTTCGGCATGGCAATTGCCCGATTTTGAAAATGCAGATACATTTGTGAACAGGCTTGTGCGTGATGAAATTCTGGTTCTCGACTCTGTTGTGGATGCCATGTTACGGGATCAACTGACGGATGTGCCGTCCCGCACGATGCGGCATCATTTTCTGCGCGCCACCGGCCTGACCCGAAGCCGCATCCGTCAAATGAAACGGGCACAGCAGGCAACAGAGTTATTACAGAAGGGAGTTTCCATCCTTGATGCGGTTCATGAACTCGGCTATTTCGATCAACCGCATTTGAACCGGGCGCTCAGGCAATTCATTGGGCATACGCCTGCCCAAATTGCTCAATTGAGTCAGCCTGGGTAGTTTGCCGTTTTGTACAAGACAGCGACCCTGCGTTTGAGTTACCATGCCGTTGTTGCTGCAACAAAATTCGATAACTCAAACGAAAGGAATGTCTTATGAATATCTTGAAAAGCATCGGAGCGGTGATCGCGGGATTGGTCGTCATATTCGCTCTATCGTATGCGACCGACGCCGTGTTGGAAGCGGCAGGCATACTTCAAGCCGGGGCGCCATTGCCCATGCGCGGCGCTGAATTTTTGATTTCTGCGATATTAGTGTACCGTCTCGCTTACAGCGTGGTTGGATGTTACATTGCCGCGAGACTCGCGCCGAGTCACCCCATGCGGCACACGCTTGTGTTGGGCGCGCTGGGACTTGTGGGCAGTATTGGCGGCGCAATCGTCGCGGCGCAGCAAAGCTTGGGCCCGGCCTGGTACACGTGGGGATTGGTCGTGTTCGCATTGCCCTGCGCTTGGCTGGGCGGCAGGTTGCAGGCAAAAGGTCAATGATTGATTGTAGAGAAAAATAAGGAGACTGACGTGAAAAAGATTACCCCGTTTTTATGGTTCGATACCCAGGCTGAGGAGGCGATGAACTTTTACATCTCCCTCTTCAAAAATTCAAAGGCGCTCGGCGTCTCGCGCGGACCCGATGGCAGCGCCTTCACGGTCTCGTTTGAATTGGACGGACAGGAGTTCATGGGCTTGAACGCGGGCCCGCACTACAAATTCAACGAAGCGGTCTCGATGTATGTCAATTGCGAGAACCAGGCCGAAGTGGATTATTTTTGGAATGCGTTCATCGCCGATGGGGGAGAGGAATCCATGTGCGGCTGGCTCAAAGATAAGTATGGTCTCTCGTGGCAGATCATTCCCAAGCAGCTGGGTGAGTTGATGGGTGACCCAGACCCAGAGAAATCGGGGCGCGTGATGCAGGCGATGTTGCAAATGCAGAAGATCATCATTGCAGATCTGCAGAAGGCGCATGACGGAAAGTGATGCGACGCGACCCGTCTCTACTGATCTTTTTGAATCTTCTTACGTTCGTCATCCCATAGGTTTGCAAATCGTTCAAAAACGTCAGCGATGATTTCCAGTTCGCTTTCAGAATAACTTGAGATCAATTCGTCTTGTGCCTTCCTCGCCGACTCAAACCACGAGGCAACTTTTTCCGTACTCGATTCCTTGGGTGCAATCAAAGTCCCGCGGCGGTCATTGGGATTGGGTCGGCGTTCAATTAATCCAGCCTTTTCGAGCCGGTCGAGCATGGCGGTCGTCGCACCGGAAGTGAGACCCGTATGCCTGGCAAGTTCGGATGGCGTGGCAATGCCTTTGAGGAATAGCAGCCTCAGGCATTCCATATCGGTTGCGTTGAGCCCTGCCCATTCACTCATGGCGTTTCGGAACTGCGTCAAATTAACGCCATAATCCCTTACTGCCATTAGGGCTCGTTTCTTCAAGTCTGTCTTTGTGGAATTGGTCATAGTGATACCCTTGACATTATCTTTATAATAAAGTATCTTTATTATATAACCAAATTCGTTTAGATGCAAGGAGATTTTTATGAGCCCAAAGAAGGAAACCCAAAAGTCTGCCCGCACCACTGCGAGTAAAACGAAGTCCACAGGATGGACGGACGAGGAAAAAGCCGCGATGAAGGTTCGCGCCCAAGAGATGAAGGCGGAAGCGCGCGCGAGCAAGAACAGGGCAGAGGGGGAAAACGCTGCGCTTGCGGCAATCAACGCGATGAAAGATCCAGATCGTTCCATGGCGAAACGGATCCATGAGATTATTACCACCAACGCGCCAGAACTCATGCCAAAAACATGGTATGGGATGCCCGCGTATGCCGACGCGGACGGCAAGGTGGTTTGTTTCTTCCAAGCCGCGCAGAAGTTTAACTATAGGTACGCGACGCTCGGCTTCCAGGAGGCGGCGAACCTCGACGAAGGTAATATGTGGGCGACTGGTTTCGCGTTGGTAAAGTTGACCGCCACCGAAGAGGCAAGGATCAGCGCGCTTGTGAAGAAGGCGGTGAGTTGACATGGGGTTGTCAGCCGGGAAGAAAAAATGACTGGCTTCCCCAAACGGGCGGCTTCCGCCCGGCGCGTTTTGACAAGCCTTTTCCTCCTCTGACAATTGCCCGCAGATTGCCTCTCAAGGAACCATCCCATGAAACTCCACCTCGTTGACGGAACGTACGAACTCTTCCGCGCCCACTTCGGCGCGCCGCCGAGGAGGGCTCCCGATGGAATGGAGGTTGGCGCAACGCTTGGACTCGTCCGAAGCATGATGCTGTTGTTGAACGACCCCGAAGTGACGCATGTCGCGGTGGCGTTCGATCATGTGATCGAGTCGTTTCGAAACAAAATGTACAAAGGCTACAAATCGAGCGCGGGCGTGGACCCTGTCATCCTGAATCAGTTTCCGCTTGCCGAAAAGGCGGTCAATGCCCTGGGTCTGGCGATCTGGCCCCAGGTCAAGTATGAAGCGGACGATGCAATTGCCACGGCCGTTACACGCTTCAAAAGGATCAAATTCGTGAAGCAGATCGTCATTTGTTCTGTGGACAAAGACTTGACGCAGATGGTGGACGGCGACCGAGTCATTTGCTGGGATCGCCGCCGCGAGATTTTCTTGAACGAAAAAGGAGTGACCGAAAAATTTGGCGTCGGTCCCGAATCGATTCCGGACTTTCTTGCCCTGGTCGGTGATTCGGCGGACGGCTACCCCGGCATAAAAGGTTGGGGGGAGAAGTCTGCGTCGGCCGTGCTGGCAAAATTCAAACACATCGAGTCCATTCCCGGCGACCCGAAGAAACTCCCCCTTGGGCTGGGACGCGCCGCCACGCTTGTTGAAAATCTTCAAGCGAATTATGAAGATGCCCTGTTGTTCAGGGAATTATCCACGCTCCGAACGGATGTCTCCTTGAAAGAATCCCTCAAGGATTTGGAGTGGATGGGCGCGTACCCCCGCTTGAAGAAGTTGTGCAAGGAGTTGGGAGACGAGCGAATCCCGGAACGGGTGATGAAGTGGCGTTTGTAGGTTGCGCTTTACCCATTTGGGTACTTTCGAAAATTGCCCACCCAAAACCATTGACACATTTCGTTTTTTGCATAGAATTGCGCCCAATATGTTTGCCTTGTTTGCATTGCCTCGTACCCGTCGTACAAAACCCACTTCCTTGAGAAGGTCGGGTTTCTTCTGTTTGGGTGCTTGAGCCGTAACACGAACGCGCGCCGATGCGCACGCGCAAGTCAACCAAAACAGCCCTCCTTCTCGGAGGGCTGTTTTTATTTTCGTTTTGTTGCTGTGTAGAAGGCGTTCTCTGACGCCGACGCGCGCAAGAGCGCGCGCATTACGCGGCGACATGAAGCATAAGGAGAAACAATGAAAAATAAGTCAAAACCTAGTATCAAAAAAGTTGTATTAGCCTACTCAGGCGGACTGGACACATCCGTCATCGTGCCGTGGTTGAAAGAGAACTACGGATGTGAAGTCGTCTGCTTCTGCGCCGATGTTGGTCAGGGCGACGAAGATTTGGCGGGGCTGGAACAAAAAGCTATCAAGAGCGGCGCGAGTCGGTTCGTGATTCACGATATGAAAGAAGAGTTCGTCAGCGAGTATCTTTTCCCGATGCTCAAAGCGGGGGCGGTGTATGAACACAAGTATTTATTGGGCACATCGGTTGCCCGTCCTCTCATTGCAAAACATCTCGTGGATGTGGCGCATCAAACCGGCGCGGATGCCATTGCCCACGGCGCCACTGGCAAAGGCAATGACCAGGTCCGTTTTGAATTGACCGTCATGGCGCTCGACCCGCGCCTCAAGATCATCGCTCCGTGGCGCGAGTGGGAGATTCGCTCGCGTGAAGATGCGCTCAATTACGCGGCGAAGCACAACGTCCCTGTGACCGCGACCATCAAATCCATTTACTCGCGCGACTCAAACCTCTGGCATCTTTCGCACGAAGGCGGTCTGCTCGAAGACCCGTGGAACGAACCCGAAGAGATTATGTATCAAATGTCCACTTCGCCTGAGAATGCGCCCGATGAAGGCGAGTACGTTGAGATTGAATTCGAGAGCGGTAACCCTGTGGCAGTCAATGGTGAAAAGCTTTCACCTGCAAAAATTGTTGATACCCTTAACGCCATAGGCGGGGCTCACGGCATTGGTCGTGTTGACCTTGTTGAGAATCGCCTCGTGGGGATGAAATCTCACGGCGTGTATGAGACTCCCGGCGGCACGATTTTGCTCTACGCCCACCGCGAACTTGAGTCGCTCATTCTCGACCGCGAGACGATGCACTATAAACAAACCATCGCCGTCAAATATGCCGAGATCACGTACAACGGTTTGTGGTTCACGCCCTTGCGCGAAGCGCTCGATGCTTTTGTCAACGCCACGCAGGGACCTGTCACTGGCACCGTGCGCCTAAAACTTTACAAAGGCAACATCATCAGCGCGGGACGCAAATCTCCGTTCAGCCTCTACCGCGAAGATTTCGCCACCTTCGGCGAAGAAGATGTTTACGATCAAAGTCACGCCGAAGGTTTCATTCGCCTGTATGGTCTCAGCATGAAGGTCCGCGCGCTTAATGGTTTGCCCGTTTCGGGTCTCGACATGCCGAAGCCTGATTATTCGAAATTCAAACGCGACTAGGCGACGTTCTCTAACGTCGCGCGTTAGAGAACGCGCATTGCGCAAAGGAGTTTCACATGACCCTCTGGGGCGGACGCTTTTCCCAAAAACTAGATGACCTCGCGTGGGCGCTCAATACCTCCCTGCCTGTTGACCAACGCATGGCGATTCAGGATGTGGATGGAAGCATCGCCTGGGCGGATGCGATTCATAAAGCAGGCGTTCTTTCGGATGAAGAACACGCCTCGATCTCACTCGGGCTGGATACCGTCCGAAAAGAATTCGCTTCGGGACAGTTTATCTTCCAACCCGCCGACGAAGACATTCACACCGCCGTCGAGCGACGACTCGGCGAACTCATCGGCGCAGCGGCGGGCAAACTCCACACAGGACGGAGCCGCAATGACCAAGTGGCGACTGATTTCAGATTATGGATGTTGCAAGCGATTCCCGAACTGCTCTCTGCCTTCCGCCTTCTGCAAGCTGTTCTTGTCGAACGGGCTGAACTCGCAGGCGAGACCATCATGCCAGGCTACACTCACTTGCAACGCGCGCAGCCGATTCTGTTGGGACATTGGTGGTTGAGTCATTACTGGGCGTTGAAACGTGACGTGGAACGGTTGGACGATTTGACCAAACGCGTTTCGGTTTTGCCTCTTGGTTCTGGCGCGTTGGCTGGCGCTCCCTTCGCCGTTGACCGCGATGCGCTGGCGAAGTCTCTTGGCTTTGCGGATGTTTCGCAGAACAGCCTCGATGCGGTATCCGATAGAGATTTTGCGGCGGAGTATTTATTCGTCTGCTCGATGGCGGCGGTGCATTTGAGCAAACTTGCGGAGCAGATTGTTTTGTTTACCACCGCAGAGTTTGGTTTCTTTGAACTCTCCGACGCTTTCTCGACTGGCTCAAGCCTGATGCCGCAGAAGAAGAATCCCGATGTCTTTGAACTGACGCGCGGCAAGGCTGGGACGATGATCGGCTTGCTGACGGGAATGATGTCCACGCTCAAGGGATTGCCTTCAACATACGATAAGGATTTGCAGGAAGATAAAGCGCCTGTCTTTGCGGCGACGGATACATTGCTGGCGATTCTTCCCGTCATCGCTGGCGCGTTACGGACGATTACCGTCAAGCCTGAACGAATGCGCGGCGCAATTGATTCGACGATGATGGCGACAGACTTGGCGGATTATCTCGTGGCGAAAGGCGTGCCGTTCAGAGAAGCGCACTCGCTGGCGGGGAAAGTTGTCCGCGTGGCTGGGGAGGGAAAGGTTCGGATGGAGGGAATGCCGCTCGAAGCGTATCAGGTTATCGGTCCGTTTGAAGCGGATGTTTATCAAGTTTTCGATCCGCTGGAATCCATCAACAAGAGAAATACGGTTGGAGGCACGAGTCTGCAATCGGTCAAAAATCAAATATCAAAAATCAAAGGAGATTAAGTTATGTCTACAGTTGTTTGCCCCGAATGTGAAGCCCAGGTTGAATTGGCGGCTGGAACCGAAGCGGGTGAGATCATCGTCTGCTCGGATTGCGGCGTGGATTTGGAAGTGACTTCGATTGAACCCGCCGCCGTGCAGCTCGCGCCGATGGAACAGGAAGATTGGGGGGAATAGTGATGCGTGTTGCGTGGTGCGTAACGGAACACGTTCTACGCAACACGGAGGTGATTATGCAACGACGACTCAAGATTGGCGTTTTGTATTCCCGCGTGCGCGTGGAAGAGAAATGGATTTTCGGCGCGATGGAGAAGCGCGGCATTGACTATGACCGACTCGACGACCGCGCCATCAGTTTTGATTTGGAAAAACCCGAAGCGTGGAAGCAGTATGACGCGGTGTTGGAACGAAGCATCAGTTACAACAGCGGGTTGTATGCGTTGCGATTGTTGAATGCGTTCGGCGTGCCGACGGTGAACACGGCGGCGGTGGCGGAAGTGTGCGGCGATAAGTTGATGACCAGCGCGGCGCTTGCGCGTGACGGCGTTCCGCAACCGCACAACGCGACGGCATTCACGCCCGAAGCCGCGCTCGAAGCGATTGAGGCGTTTGGCTACCCTGTGGTGTTGAAACCCGTCGTCGGCTCGTGGGGAAGACTGCTGGCAAAGGTCAATGACCGTGACGCGGCGGAGGCGGTGCTGGAACACAAGTCCACGTTGGGTTCGGTGCAACATTCCGTGTTTTACATTCAGGAATATATCGAGAAGCCTGGGCGGGATATTCGCGTCATCATGATTGGCGACAAGGTGTTGACGGGCATGTACCGCAACTCGGAGCATTGGATTACGAACACGGCTCGCGGCGGAAGCGGCGAGTTGTGCCCCATCACGCCAGACATTGAAGATATTTGTCTGCGCGCATCGAAGGCGGTGGGCGGCGGTCTGCTCGGCGTGGATTTGATCGAACATCCTGAAAAAGGTTTGATCGTCAATGAGATCAATCACACGATGGAATTCCACACGATGCAGCCATTGAGCGGCATTGATATTGCGGGT
>JBBIUO010000036.1:0-17165 GCA_037440205.1 Chloroflexota bacterium | reverse complement strand
CCGCTTGCTCCAAAGCGGTTTTGATCGCGGCAAGCAGTTTGTCATCCTTTTCAACCGCGCGATATTTCTTCAGCAATCCGGCTTCGAGTTTTTCCGTCGCAGGCTTCAAGGCAGATTCTGAAGCAACTTCCAGCATTTTCTTTCCCACCTGCCACAACCCATTGGCAAGCGCAACCGAGATGACCGTCACCACTTCCATGAATTCCTCCATTCACCTACTCACTGCTTATTGCGCATCACTCGTCATTTATCACTCATTACTCACTTCTTTCATCCTTCATCCCTCATCCTTCATCCTTTTAACAGCGCCTGTACAATCCCCTCCGGCACCTGCACCGCAATCACCTCCCCGCGCACGGTGATGTCTCCATTCACCACGATCCATTCCTCGACGACGACCTTGCGTCCCTTCACCACCTTGATCTTTCCGCGCACCTCCAGCACGGGGCCGAGCGGCGTGGGCTTGAGATAATCCACGTGCAGGGAGGCGGTGAGATAACGAAGCGGCGGCTCGGAATCCATTTCGCGGTTTTCGGCGCGATAGCCCGCCGCGGCGGCTGTCCCTGTGCCATGACAGTCAATCAGCGAGGCAAGCAGTCCGCCGTAGACATAGCCGGGAATGGCGGTGTGATACGGCTTGGGCTGAAAATAGGCAACCGTCTCATCGCCGTCCCAGCGACTTTTGATCTGGTGGCCGACTTCGTTCATGCTCCCACAGCCGTAGCAATGGGCGAAATATTCGGGGTAATAATCCTGGAATGCTTTATCGGTCATGTGAATCACCTTTGAAAGAATTTAACCACGAAGGGTCACAAAGGAACACAAAGGGATATTCTTTTCCTTTGTGACCCTTTGTTCCTTTGTGGTGAAGGAACTATGGCGTCAATGTGCCTGTCGGCGTGGGGGTTGCCAGTTCACCAAGCACAATGAAGCGGCCCACTACCTTCCATTCATAACCCATGAAGATTTGCACTTCGTAGGTCCCTGCCACCCAGCCGCCGATGGGATCGTCGCATTCGGTGTATCCGCCGATGCCGCCGGTACCGCCATCCCAGGGTTTGGTTTCATAACACACCAACTGGCCTTCGTGATACCACAACGCGGTCCATTGCACGCCGGGGACGGTGTTGTTGTAATCGAATCCGCCGTACATTTTTTGAATGGGAAGTTCGAACACGGTCTTTGGATTAATTGGATTCAAACCGTCGAACTCCGTTGAAAACTGGATCGGAGAAAAAACCGCCTCCGGGTTCGGCGTGACCGGGCCGTTGAACAGCGCTTCGATTGCAACCGGCAGAAAAGGAGTAAGCGTCAACGTGGGCGTATCGGAAACGGATGGCGTAAACGTTTGCGAAGGGATGGGCGTTTCTGTAGGCGTCAGTGTGATGGTGGGAGTCAGTGTGATGGTGGGAGTCAACGAAGCGGTTGGCGATGCCGGAAAATAGTCGTACACCATCGGCTCCCCGTAAAACGGAAGCCAGAACGCGCAGGCAAACAAAGCCAGCGCAAACAAAAACAGCCGCAGGGCGTTTGCATTGTGCTGTCGCCGCAGGCTGTAAAAGGAAAATTTTCGCGCATTCTGCATCGTGCGGATGGAGGCGCGAACGACAAAGGCCGCCCCAATTGCGGTCAAGACCGCCAATGCAATGATTCCGCCGTGCATATCCATAAATGGATTATAGCATGTGAAGAAAAGCGAAGACCATTCCTGCTTTTTTCAACAAATGAAACAAAAGTCACGTTCCGCCAAAATTCATATTGTGGTAAAAATTGTGCCATGAAAAATGAAATCGTACTGCTAAAACTGGGTGGATCACTCATCACAGACAAGGACAAACCCTACACCCCGCGGCTGGAAAAATTAACCGAACTCGCCCTGGAAATAAAAACGGTTCTGGACTCAACCCCCGGCCTGCTTCTGATTCTCGGACACGGTTCCGGCTCTTTTGGTCACGTCGCCGCGAAGAAATACGGCACGAGGGATGGGACCCCCCTCCGTCTCCCCCCAAATTCCTTGAATTTGGGGGGAGTGTCCCAAGGGGACGAGGGGGGCAGGGAATACTGGAAAGGCTTTGCCGAAGTCCGTTTTCAGGCGGCGGAGTTAAATCGCTTTGTGATGGATGCGTTGATCACTTCCGGCGTATCTGCCATTTCCTTTCCGCCATCGTCGTCCATGATTTCAAATAACAGAAAGGTCATCCATCACAATAGTTTGGCCATACGCAGAGCATTGGAGGCGCGATTGCTTCCGGTGGTGTATGGCGATGTGGCATTCGATGAGTCATTGGGCGGGACGATCCTTTCCACGGAGGATGTGTTTGGTTTTCTCGTGGAGCAGTTCTCCCCTTCGCGCATCCTGCTCGCCGGGATCGAAGCGGGCGTGTGGGAGGATTTTCCGGGGCGAACAAGGCTGGTGAAACAGATTCAGTTGTCGGGTTATGAAAAGATGCGAGCAGGGATCGGCAGCTCGGCCAGCACCGATGTCACTGGCGGGATGAAGGCCAAGGTCGAGGAAATGTTCCAATTGATCCAAAAGAACGAAGGGCTGACTGTGCAAATCTTTTCGGCGGAGGAGAATGGTTTTCTCACGCGCGCTTTGCAGGGCGAGAACGTGGGGACTTTGTTGAAGTCGTGATAAAGATGTGACGAATCACTCTTGCTTTTTTTGTGAAAAATTAGATAATTGGAATTGCTGAATTATATATAATCATAAGGAGAGTCTATGGCTACCAAAAAGTCAGCAAGGACCGTCAAGGCGAAAGCCAGGCCTGTATCGTCCCCGAAAGGGAGGAAGGTTGCAGCAAAGAAAGCCGTTCGGAAGGTTGCGGCGAAGGCCGCCCCGAAGATCAAGTTTGCGTTTGCCCCCACCAAACTCAAACTGCTCAGGCCCGTGCCGTCTGATATCGAGATCGCGCAGGCAGGAAAACTAAAGCCCGTCCTGCAGATCGCCGAAGAGCTGGGAATCAAGGAAAGCGAACTCGAACTCTTCGGTCCGTACAAGGCCAAAGTCAAACTCGAAATCCTTGACCGTCTCGCCAAACGACCAAACGGCAAGTACATTGACGTGACCGCCATCACCCCCACCCCGCTGGGCGAAGGCAAGACCACAACCACCGTCGGTGTTTCACAGGCTCTCGGCGCGCATCTCGGCAAGCGCGTGATGACCGTCATCCGCCAGCCCTCGCAGGGGCCGACGTTCGGCATCAAGGGCGGTGCGGCCGGCGGCGGCTACAGCCAGATCATCCCCATGGAGGATTTCAACCTGCATCTGACCGGTGACATTCACGCCATCACCGCCGCGCATAATTTGTGCGCCGCCGCGTTGGATGCGCGCATGTTGCACGAAAGAGAGACGCCCGACGACGAGAAACTCTTCAACGCGCTCTGCCCGCCCGATAAAAAAGGCAATCGCAAATTCTCTCCCACCATGTTGCGCCGACTCAAGAAACTCGGCATCAACAAAACAAATCCCAACGACCTTACACCCGAAGAACGAACCCGCTTTGCCCGCCTCGATATTGACCCGAACGGGATTCAGTGGCGCCGCGTCATTGACGTGAACGACCGCTTCCTGCGCGAGGTTCAAGTTGGCCTCGGCAAGGATGAAGCCGGGCACGAACACCGCTCCGGCTACGATATCACCGTTGCATCCGAGATCATGGCGATCCTCGCGTTGACCACCGACCTTGCAGACATGCGCGACCGACTTGGCCGCATGGTCGTTGCGGTCAACAAAAACGGTGAAGCCGTCACAGCCGAAGACCTGGGCGTGGCCGGCGCTCTGACCGTGCTGATGAAGGATGCCATCAAGCCAAACCTGATGCAGACCCTTGAGGGCACTCCCGCCTTCGTTCACGCGGGACCGTTTGCTAACATCGCACACGGCAACAGTTCCATCATCGCAGACAAGATCGCCCTCAAACTGGCTGATTACGTCATCACTGAATCAGGCTTTGGCGCAGACTGCGGCATGGAGAAGTTCTTCAACATCAAATGCCGCTACTCCGGCCTGATCCCGCAGGTGGTGGTCATTGTCGCCACGGTGCGCGCGCTGAAGATGCACGGCGGCGGCCCGAAGGTGGTGGCCGGCAAACCGCTTGCGCCTGAATACACCGACGAGAATCTCGACCTGCTCAAGAAGGGTCTGCCCAACCTGACCCAGCATATCGAGAACGCGCTCAAGTTCGGCGTGAATGTGGTGGTGGCGGTCAATTCCTTTGCCACCGACACACCCGCGGAAGTTGAACTCGTCCGCCAGGCGGCCATCGAAGCCGGCGCAATGGACGCAGTCGTCTCCCGCCACTGGATGGAAGGCGGCAAGGGCGCCATCAAACTGGCCGAAGCGGTTGTCAAAGCCTGCGAAAAGCCCAGCAAATTCCAATTCCTTTATGACGTGAATCTCTCCATCAAGGAGAAGATCGAGACCATCTGCCGCGAAATCTACCACGCCGACGGTGTGGATTATTCCCCCGAGGCCGAAGCCAAGATCGAACAGTTCACCAAACTCGGCTTTGGGAACCTGCCCATGTGCATGGCAAAGACTCACCTTTCCTTCACGCACGATGCCAGCATCAAGGGCGCGCCGCGCGGCTTCCGTGTACCGATCCGCGACATTCGCGCCTCGGTCGGTGCGGGCTTCCTGTATCCGCTGCTCGGTGAAATGCGCACGATGCCCGGCCTGCCGACACGCCCGGTATTCTACGATGTTGACCTTGACCTGGAAACCGGCAAAGTGGTTGGCTTGTTCTAAGCCTGGTTTCAAAAGCGAAGCCCCGGAGAAATTTCTCCGGGGCTGTTTTTTTTTGATTCTTTTTACATCCTGTTTATCAAACCCATGCAGGACAGATGGATTCGAACCTTCCAGTTATTGGTAACACGTACCCATATTGACGGTGATGGTCACAGAACCGGCATCGCCAGAGGTGAGGGGCGCGCAACAATTGTTCGCGGCATCGTATCCCAAACCTTCCTGGCATTGACCGGTTCCCGTGGCGAGGCTCGCGCCGCCGCAGGCGGTATTGGTGAACTTGACCTGGCTCGCCCACGCCTCTTTCACCAGACCGTGACATTCGATTACATGCTTGCCATCCACGATCGTTCCATTATCTGCGCACATTAATTTTGTCGGGTCGAGCACCTCGAATGTAACACCATCGTCAACGAGAATATTCTGGTAGGCGATCTTCTCCACACAGTACCTATCCGCTGCGGCGGTATCCGTCACAGCGGGCGCGGCGCATGAAGCGGCGGCCTGACATGCCGGCGCAAAACTCTGAACGGTTGCAAGCGGTTGCGTGGGCGCAGGTTCAACCGGCGCGGGCTGGGTCGGCGCGCTGTCTACAACGGGAGGCACAACGGCCTGGGTGGCGGGCGCGGCAGACCCTCCGCAGGCCGACACCCATAAGGCAAGTAGAACCGTCATTGCCAGCAAAATATATTTTGTCTTTTTCATTGTCATTCACTCCTTCCGAGTCATTGATATTAAGACGTTATCATTATTACGGCATCAGTACGGATAGGCTATGGGAGCATTGTCCTGTTTGGTTATAATTGACCTTACATGAACCTTTCACTTTTATCCCTTATTGATCAACGCGATTTGATAAAAAGCAGGGAGATCAACGCTTCCGACCTCGCCTCGGCCTGCCACCGTCAAATCGAGCGACTCAACCCGACGCTTAATGCCTTCATCACAGTCCTGTCACCCGAGGAGATGCTCTCACAAGCAGAGACACAAAGCGGCCCGCTCTATGGCATTCCCATCGCCGTCAAAGACCTGTACGACACAAAGGGAATCCGCACAACAGGCGGGTCGCGTTTCTTCGCCGATCACATCCCGCAGGAAGATGCCTTCGTCATTCAAAAGATAAAACGAGCGGGCGGACGCATCATTGGAAAGACCAACACGCACGAGATCGCCCTCGGTGTGACCAACAACAACCCGCATTACGGAGCCTGCAAAAATCCCTGGGACATTACACGCACCCCCGGCGGTTCCTCCGGCGGAAGCGCGGTGGCCGTCGCAACAGACATGGCCATGGCCGCCATCGGCACCGACACGGGCGGCTCGATCCGCATCCCCGCCGCATTATGCGGTCTGGTCGGACTCAAACCCACGTATGGCCGCGTCAGTTTGCGGGGCATCCTGCCCCTTTCATGGAATCTCGATCACGCCGGCCCGATCACGCACAAGGTCGAGGATGCCGCGCTCATGTTGCAGGTCATGGGCGGCTACGATGAACTCGATCCCACATCCATGAAGACCCTGCCCGGCGATTACTACAGTCACCTGCGAGACAACATCAAAGAACGTAAATTCGCGCTTGCAATCGGAGATTACGTGGAGAAGGCGGATTCAGAGATCCTCGAGGCCGTCCGCAATGCCGCATCCATTTTGGAGGAACAGGGCGCATTCATCGAAGAGGAAAATATGGATTTCCTCAAAGAAGCCGCGTTTGCCAATGGATTGATGACCCAGGCCGACGGCGCCGCATTCCACCGCGAGCGGTTGAAGGAACACCCCGATTGGTTCGGCGCAGATGTGCGTCAAAGGCTGGAAACCGGCGCGGCGCTCACGTCCACCGAATATATCCTTGCAAGGCGCACACAAGCCGAGACCCGTCGGCGACTCGAACTGTTCTTCGAAGAATACGATGTTCTCCTCCTCCCCACCACACCCATCCCTGCACCGGTGTTGGAGGGAGAAAACGCCGTCGAACGCGCCCGCCAATTGACTCGCTTCACCGCTCCCTTCAACCTGACCGGCCTGCCTGCGCTCAGTGTGCCGTGCGGCTTCACAAAAGAGGGCCTGCCCATCGGCCTGCAAATCGTTTCGCGGGCATGGAATGAATCGGGCGCCCTGCGCGCCGGTTATGCCTTTCAACAAGCCACCGAATGGCACATGCGAAAGCCGCAGATCTAACGACCAAAAATTCCTGTTCATGCGGGCAGGAATTTTTATTTTCTTCATGACGTATAATTGATTCATGCTCAACTCAACTGACCTGGTATTGGTCGCCCTCATTCCCACGCCGAAGGATATGGAGATCGCCCGCATCCTGGGATGGTATCGCATCCCGCTTCGCACCGCCCCGAAAGTTGTCGCCGTGGACTATCTGGCTTTTTACCAACCCTCGTCATTCGGCGGGCGCGGCGGACAAATCGAATTCATCGCCCCGGTCAAAGGACATGAACTCACTACACGCGGCGAACTTTTGAAGGATGAAGCGGATCATCCACGCGCAAAAGAGGAATATTACAAAATCCAACTGGGCGGGCTGGAGAGATTGAACGAACCCATCAAAACCGACAAATGGAAACGCCTGACGTTTTTATATTCCACCGGCGAATACCTGCTCAACGCAAAAATATTGAACGACCTCGTCGTGCAAAACGAGGAACGTCAACTGCTGTGGAAAAACCTGCGCGAGCGAGCCGAGAACGAGCAGTTATACAAAACCGACCTGCCCGAAGCGGATCTTCCACCGGAAGTGTTGATGGCCCTGTTGGGAATCAAGGAAATGGAATCCGGTTACAAAACAGAGGAACAGGCAAATGGCAATTTTGATTAAGAACGGAACCCTTGTCACCGCCTCCGACACATTTCAAGCGGATATTTTGATCGAGAACGAAACCATCGCCCGCATCGGACTTAACCTCGAAGCTGATTCTGCGCAAATAGTGGATGCTACGGGCAGGTTGATCCTGCCCGGCGGAATTGACCCGCATGTCCACTTGGATTTGCCCATGTTCAACACCGTCTCCTCCGACGACCATTACACAGGTCACAAGGCGGCGGCATTTGGCGGAACGACTACGGTAATGGACTTCGTCGTTCTGGAAAATGAAGGCTTCAATCATTCCGTGGATTTGTGGATGAAGAAAGCGGAAAAAGCCGCCATTGATTATTCCTTCCACATGAACCTCACACAGTTCAACGACAAAATCGCCAGAGAGATTCCATCCCTGATGAAAATGGGAATCCAAACGCTGAAAGTCTTCACGGCCTACAACGGACGATTGCGAATTGACGATGGAAGCATCTTCAAAGCGTTGCGGATCGCAAAGGAAAATGGAATGCTGGTAATGGCTCACTGCGAAAACGGGGATGTCATCGAAGCCCTCATCCCCGAAGCGCTCGCGGCAGGACACACCTCCCCCGAATGGCACGCGCACACCCGTCCTGCCTGGGGCGCGGTGGAGGCAACCCTGCGCATGGCAGCCATGGCCGAGCAGGCCGACTCCCCCGTGTACATCGTCCACATGAACGCAGGCGGCGAAGTGGACATGCTCAAGTACGCGCGCGAACGCGGAGTCAAAGTGATGGGCGAGACATGTCCGCAATATTTGTTTTTCACCATTGATCATTTGCAACGTTCCGACGGCGCAAAATGGATTTGCTCCCCGCCGATGCGCACAGAAAAAGACAATGCCCGTTTGTGGGAAGGTTTGTCAAATGGCATTTTGCAGACAATCGGCACGGACCATTGCCCATTTTATTTTGACGGAACCAGTCCCATCGTCTACGAAGGAAGCGAGGTTGCCATCCCCGGAAAAGAACTCGGCCGGGACGACTTCACCAAAATCCCGAACGGCCTGCCCGGAATCCAGGATCGTATGCCGATCCTGTGGACGTACGGCGTGCGCGCGGGTCGCATCACACCGAATCAATTCGTGGCGTACAACTGCACGAACCCTGCAAAAATTTTTGGTTTGTATCCGCGCAAGGGCGCGCTCGTCCCCGGCGCAGATGCAGACATCGTCATTTGGGATTCGGAGAAAAGACTAAAATACGGCGTGGCGCATTCGCACCAGCGCACCGATTACAATTTATACGAGGGTTGGAATTTGGTGGGCTACCCGGAAAAAGTTTTTCTGCGCGGCAAATTGATCGTGGACGGCGATGAATGGAAGGGCAAACACGGCGGCGGGAAATTTCTCAAACGCGGCGAAGGCGAAATTTTATAAAATCATGCCCGTAAAAAAACCTGTCATCCATTGCGACGCGCTCGTCGTTCACTGCATGGACTATCGCCTGCAAAAATTTTTGCAACCGTGGATCACGGTTCGTTTTGGCTATGACAATTTCGACATCGTCTCACTGGCGGGCGGCGTGCATGATTACGAAATGGTGTTGAAGTATGTTCAACTCGCGGTGCAAATCCACAGCATTGAAACAGTCTGTCTCATCAATCACGAAGATTGCCGCGCCTACGGACGCGAGGGGACCTATAAGCGGCACAGACACGACTTGCAGGATGCGAAGTCAAAGATCAAGGCCTTATTCCCCGGTCTGAAAGTGGAGACATTCTATTTGCATTTGGATGGGATTTTCGAAGCGATCTCGTAGCCCGCGTTATTTTTCAGAAAGAATTTCTATCGTCTTCAAAAACGTCACCGTCATCCTCGCCGTTGCGCCCCACAACAATTCGCCGTCGTAAGGATGATATGCAATCAACGAACGCTCCGAATCGCGCACGAAGAATTCCCAATAATTGTTCCGATCAGAAAGCCACAGAAGAGGGATTGTAAACACGCGCGCCACCTCGATACTTGCCACCTTGAATGTATACGGCCACGGGATGACCCCCACGATCGGACTCACCCGGAAACTGGTGATGGTGATCAATGGGCTGAGTCTCCCGAGGAGTTTGACATCGGCCGGGCGCACGCCGATTTCCTCCTCGGTTTCGCGCAGGGCGGTTTGCTCCGGCGTTGTCTCGTCATCGTCACATGCGCCGCCGGGAAAGGACACCTGCCCTTTGTGCGACTGAACCTTTTCCGTGCGGCGCGTGAACAGCAAATGCCACTCGTCATTGACTTGAGTCAACGGCAGGAGCACCGCTGCGCATTTCAGGTCTGCGCCCGGTTTGACAGGAATCTCTGCATATCCATCCGAGTTCGCCGCGTTATCCTGGGATTCTTTTAGTTTTTGGGCGATGTAGTCCTGCGTTAATTTCATAAACGCTTACTTCAAGCGTAGTAACGACTTAAGTCGTTACTACGAATCACCCGCCCCGCACGGAACTACCGCAATACGCGCACTCGGCTGTGATCTCGTCGAGCCATTCCACTTCATCTGGTCGCACCGCCGCACCGCAGGAGGGACAGTGTGTCGGCAGTACAGGCTTCTTGGCCGGGCTGGGAATTTCTTTTTCAGGAAGCGATTCTGCCGGAGCATTCCCTTCCAACAAAGCAGCGATCTCATCGGCTTCAGCGTTCAAGCCTCGCGCCCGCAATTCGTCAATGGTCCGCTCCCCCGCCATGCGCATACGATGAAAACGTCCCTGCGATGCAAGCAGAGTCAACCCGCGCCGCAGGTGTGAGACGCCCATCTTCGCCTGCCCGCCGAGAAAGGCCGCGCGTCCCGCCTCAATAAACAAGAACGGCGCGCGATGCGGGAAACGATCCACGGCGCGATTTCCCAAATCGGCGAACAAGGCGGAGGCCTCGTTATATTCTCCGGCGGCCATCAATTGATTGGCGCGCTGTAAAACGGCAGGAACCTGCGGCCCTCCCATTCCACGAAACATACGTTGTCCTCTACGACGGAACATGGTTTAGTCTCCTTGTGGTCATGTCATTGCGAGGAAGGTGTTCTCCCTGGCACTGCCCGCTAGTACTGTAACCAGATAAACTTGTAGCGCAATTTGCTAAATTGCGTTCGGCAAATTGGCAATTTGCCCTACAACTTTAACCTGTTGAGGCACCAGGGCAAGTTTCCCGACGAAGCAATCCCCAAATCGAAGAAAGGAAAGTTCGTAACAGGAGGTTGCTTCGTCGCTCACTGCCGCTCGCTCCTCACAACGATATTTACTCTGCAATACGTACCTCGTTTTCCAATTCCACTCCGCGCGGATCGGAATTGGGTTCGATTCTCCGGGCGAAGATCAAATAACCGGTATGGGCAACCATGCGATCGGTCGGGCGGATGCGGGCAGGATCCGCTTTGTAATGGCGGAGCATCATCTCGCATAATTCCACAAAGGCAAAATGATTCTTCCGCAATGCGATCAACGTTTTCTCCACCTGATTGATGGTGGGAATGATCGAGGAAAAATACCCGCCCGGCTTGAGCGCGGCGCGCACCTGCGGAATGTAATCATACGGATTTTGCACATCGAGGAAGAAGGCATCCACGCCGGTTTCGTCGAAGCCTTCCTGAATGTTTCGCAGTTTGAATTCTACGCGCGAAGCGAGGCCGACCCTCTCCAGGTTTTTCTTTGCGAGAGTCTGCGTATCCTGCTTGTGCTCGTAGGAGATCACCCGTCCCTCCGCGCCGACAGCGGTCGCCAAAGCAATCGTCATGGAGCCGGAGCCGGTGCCTGCCTCCATCACCCGTTGACCGGGCGCAATGCCCATTTGAATGAGGATGTAGCCAATATCCTTCGGGTACAAAATCTGCGTGGCGCGCGGCAGGTCGTTGAGAATATCTGCAACGGAGGGTTGAAGCAAAAAGAACGGCGCGCCAGTGTGACTGAACACCTGCGAGCCCCACGGCTTGCCGATCAATTCATCGTGTTTGAGCATACCGCGATGCGTGTGGAGTTCGTCGCCCGCTTTGAGCGAAAAAATAAAATGTTTGTGTGTGAGGCCGACCAGTTGTACGAGGTCGCCTTCGTTTGCAATGGATGAATCGGTCATGCGGTTATTGTACCCTCTCTCCATCTTCGTCCACCACAAAGGGCCAGTGAATTTTTCTCGTTTGCATCATTTCACTTCGATTTCCACGGTGATGATCGTGTCGCCATTCGGCAGTACTCCGCCCTGGGTCGAGTCGCGCGGCGTCAACTGCTCGGCCACATCCAAACCGCTGAGCACCTGTCCAAAAATCGTGTATCCCCCATTGAGATGCGGCGCGGGAGCAAACGTGATAAAGAATTGACTCCCGTTCAAATTCGGCCCGGAGTTTGCCATGCCCACCACGCCGGGTTTATCGAACTTCAAATCGCTGATCTCGGTATCGAAAAAATAGCCCGGGTTGCCGTTGCCTGTGCCGCTCGGGTCGCCGGCCTGCGCCACAAAACCGGGGATCACACGATGGAACATCACGCCGTCGAACCAGCCCTGCCGCGCAAGGAACACAAACGAGTTCACCGCCAGCGGCGCTTTATCCGGGAACAGCTGCATGACGATATTCCCTTTCGTCGTTTTGATCGTGGTAATGTATTGCTTCGCCGGATCAATGTCGAACGGCGGGCATTCGGTGAATTGCTTGCGACTCAATGCGAACAATCCAACTGCATCGCTCAAACTTCGATAATTGAGACCGTACGACGGTTGAAGCGTCCCATTGATGGTGACCAGCGGCACGACCGGGATTCCCACCTCTGCCGCCGCTTCCATCATGGACTTCATTCTGGTTGCTGTTTCAGGGGCATGGATCGCCGTTTGGAGTTTTTCCCCATCCAATCCCAAAACGACAGCCTCCCGTACAACCCAGGCGTTGAACTCTTCGGGTTTCAGGTTCACCCATTCATCGTAGCGCAGGAACAACAGGTCGTACATGTTCCAAAACTGACCCTGCTCATCTGCCGCAATGGCCGCGATGGTCGCCTTGTCGGATTTATCCATGACATTGACCAGCGGCAGGGGACGAAAGATGAAACGGACGTTTTCGTGACTCCTCAGCAATTCAGCAAACGTAATCGCCAGGGCGCGGCATCCTGCCGATTGGAAATCGCAATATTCGATGATGGTCACCGGTGCATCGGCCGGGCCGTACGAAAAATCATCGGGCCCGGCGGGCTGGAAAAACGAACTGGCATCGGGTGTGGGCGTCGGTTCAAAATTATTCGCGGAACAACTGACAGCGGATGTGGGGGTATTTGGAACGGTGGGTTGCGCCAATGCCACCGTCGGTGTCGCTTCGATTTCACTGGCACAGGCGCTCAGGAAAAACATGCCGGCAACGGAAAACATCAGAATAAAAATGATTCGTTTCATTGACTGTTAATCGCTTCCTGTAATTGCTCGAAATTCGTCATCCACGAGATGGTGTTGACGAAATCTGCAAGCGAGTCGCTTTGATCGCGCAGGGCGCGCACGGCGGGACCAACAGGGTCTTCACCGGCCGCGCCGCCGGGAGAATCGGCGTAGGCGCCAAAGAATGCAAAATAAGCCTGATTGATCTTGCGAAGCAAATATCCGTGTTGAAGAAAGACGAGGCGGCGCTGCTCCATGTAGGCTTCGGCTTCCTCGATCTTCCCATCCGCAAGCATGGCATCCACGGTGACGCGCGTTTCATGCATCTCTTCGCGGAAGTCGAATGGGGGGCGGAGAACATCTCCGGGTTCGGGATGGTCAAACGGAGCAGAGACCAGGCCAAAGGTTAAGTGCGAAGCGGTTTTCAATTCAGGATAAAAGCGTTCGATGACGAGTTCCCCAATTTCATTTCCGGCAATCGAGGCGGTGGTCTCGTTCATGGTGCGGAGTTCGGGCGTCTCGGCGTATAAAACTCCAAGCGGACGAAGGGTGAGGTAGTTATGAATCCACTCGTGCGAAATGGTGCTGAGAAGCCAGGGCAGGTTTGTGGTTCGCATGACCATGGTTGGATAAACACCCACACCGCCAATCGGCACAACCAGCGATGAGGTGTTAAGGCCGTCATCCACGTGCTCTTCCAGCGCGGCTTGTTCATCCACTGTGATGTCGGTGTTGATGGAGATGTTCGCCATTTGCTCGATGCGGTCTCGCGGAGAGACGACGAGCGCATAAGGCAGTGACGTGGAGTGATACAAAACGCCCGGCACGGGCTGACCCACAGCAGAGAGCCCGATTTCGGAAAGGATGACGCTTACCTGATCCTGCAATATGGCTTCTGCAAGAGGAGCAAGCGACGTTTGCCGTGAATAAAGTTCTTTCAGTTCATCCCGCACATCCTTCGATGCGGATTCCTTGTCTGTGATCGAGGCATCCGCATAGATTTGTTCGAGCCGGTATTCCTTGTCGAGAATGGATTGCGTCACACGCATGTATTCGGTGACGATCTGTTTTTGCGATTCGTGATTCAGCGTGTAAGGAATTCCGATGGAGGCGGAGCGCAACTTGACCATGGCAGCATTCCCCATCCAATCCAGGTAATTGAATTCGATCTGCCGCGTGTACGCGCGCACTTTCTCGATGGAGTCTGTCAGGGAAGGATTGCTGTAGCCGGTGAGTAAAGCAAGAATAAAAAGCAGGACTGTGATTTCAAGTCCGCGGATGATGCGCTGAAACATGCGCAGGATTATACCCGTACGGGCACAACGTAACAAAAGCGCCGGGCGGGATCATGGATCCCGCCCGGCAAACACCCTGCCCTCACACAGGTTATTTTTTATTCTTCAAATATTCGTCAATTGCAAAGGCGGCTTTTCTTCCGCCCACCATGGCAGTGACAACGAGATCGGGGCCGGTGACGCAATCGCCGCCGGAGAATACGCCTTCGCGCGAGGTACTGCCGCGGGCTTTGTCTTTTACGGTGATCAGACCCCAGTCATGAACTTCGAGATCGGGTGTGGTCTTGCCGAGGATGGGATCGGGCCAATAACCAAGCGCAAGAATGGCCGTATCCGCCGCGACGCTGAAATTGGAACCTTCAACGGGAACAGGTTTGCGGCGTCCTTTTGCATCGGGTTCGCCGAGTTTCATTTCGATACATTCCACGGCGGCGAGTTTTCCATCCGCGCCTGCAATGAAATTGACCGGCTGGGTGAGGAAGCGGTATTTTGCCCCTTCCTCGCGCGCCATCTTGCGGTCTTTCTTTCCGCCGGGCATTTCCTTTTCGGTGCGGCGGTAGAGACAGGTCACATCCGTGGAGCCGAGCCGCAGGGCGGTTCTCAGACAATCGGAGGCCGTGTCGCCGCCGCCGATGACGACCACACGCCTGCCAATCTCAAGAGGCTGGCGCATGTTCTCCGGAAGCAGGCCAAGTTCCACATTGCTGCGAATGAGGAAGTCGGTGGCTTCATAAACGCCGGGCAGATCAGTCCCCGGTGTGTCTTCCATCTTCGCGTCAATCTCGGAACCGACGCCGATGAACACGGCCTCGAAGCCCTCTTCAAAGAGACCGTCAATGGTTTTATCCCTGCCGATGTAGGTGTTGGGAACGAACTTCACGCCGGCGCGTTCGAACTCCTCCCATTTTTCCTGCCACACATCTTTGGGAAGTTTGAAATTGGGAATGCCATACACCAGCAGGCCGCCGGGCGCAGGCTTGGATTCAAAAACGGTCACATCGTAGCCTTTTTGCACGAGCACGTCGGCGCACCCCAGGCCGGCAGGCCCAGCGCCAATAATGGCAACCTTCTTGCCGGTGGGAGTGCCCAGCGGAATCACATAGCCATTCGTTCGCCGTTCGTAATCCACAGTGAAGGCTTCGAGTTCGCCGCACAACACAGGCTGTTGGTGCTTGTTCAACACACAGGAACCCTGACACAACGCCTCATGCGGACAGACACGTCCGCATACTTCGGGGAGCGAACTGGTCTTGTGATAAATGCCAGCCGCCTCTACAAACCGTCCCTGCTCGATCAGCCACATCGCGGAGGGAATGTCATTCGACGTTGGGCAGGCCAACATGCAGGGCGCGGGATCCGGGCAATGAATACAACGCGAGGCCTCCACCATCGCGCGTTCGGGAGTGAATTCAATGACAACGTCGTCAAAATCACTGGTGCGGGTTTCCGGCGGGCGAAGGTCAAGGTCAAAGAATGGACGATTGGCGCGTTCTTTGCGGTCTATTGCCAGAAACTCACTTGGAACTGCCTGCATAAAAAAGCCTCCGAAAAAAATAAAAAGATGCTCTCACATCCAGAATGATTCGTAACCTGCTATGATAATACCCAATCTAATGATGCAGACACAGGCTTATATGTCACCAAACCAGATGACAATCGTCACAATTTTTCCATGAGTCTTTCCTTAATTCCAAAAACAAAAATTGCGCCTTTTCGTATTCCTAAATTAGAATAAAGAGGCTCTACCGTTTTTAACGGGAATCTTTTTCTTAACCACAAAGGAGACAAAGGGTCACGAAGGGAAAAAGACTAAAAACATCCTTTGTGTATCTTTGTGACCCTTCGTGGTAAGGGTTTTCCCGCCAGGAACGGAAGAGTCGATAAAGAGAAACTCCGAACCTGCACAATTTCTACATAATGTTTGGTTAAACTTGTCATGTTGTTTTTGTAAGAATGAATGAGAACAGGCGAACTGTATCCTGGAGGATGAAACCGTAATGAAAAAATTCTTTGCAAGGTTTTCCCGCAGAACATGGATCATCATCGGCGTTGTTGCCGTCATTGTCGTGGCCGCCCTTTTTTTCACCAGGAAAGGCAACGGCGAACCGACCTTCCAAACCGCCGCCGTCGAACGCGGTAACCTGGTGGCCTCCGTCGGCGCGACGGGAAGCGTCCGCGCGAGGCAAAGTGTTGTATTGATCTGGCAGGCGAACGGGATCGTGGAATCGGTCAACGGCGAAGTTGGAGAGCGCGTCCATCGTGACGAGGTGCTGGCCAGCCTCGATAAGCAGTCTCTCAACCAGAGCATTCTCCTCGCAGAATCCGATCTCGCCAGCGCGCAAAAAACTCTCGACGATCTGCTCAATTCAGATACGGCGCGCGCCCAGGCCATGCGAACGTTGGACGCCGCGGAAGAAGCCTATCAAAAAGCGTACGATTACCGCCTCGAATTGAACGGCTTGATCACCATCACTGAAACCTACATCGTGAACGGGGTTCCCAAGATTCGCAAATACAAAGGCTACGCCGATAAGGAAACCATCGCCGACGCGGATGAAAAACTCGCGCTGGCAGAAGCGCAGTTAAATGATGCGCGCCGCAATCTGGAGCGACTGCAAAACGGCGCCGATCCCGCCGACGTGGCCGCCGCGGAGGGACGTGTTGCCGCCGCGCAATCCACTTTGAACATGGCGCACATCATCGCGCCATTCGACGGGACCATCACCCAGGCAGAGCCATCTGTCGGAGACCAGGTCACCACCGGTGCAGTTGCCTTCCGCATAGATGATCTCACTCACATGCTGGTTGATTTGCAGGTCTCGGAAGTGGATATCAACAACGTCGCCATTGGGCAGGATGCCACGCTCACCTTCGACGCCATCCTCGGAAAGGAATATCACGGCAAGGTGGTGGAAGTGGGCGAAGCCGGCGATACCGTGCAGGGCG